>CAMYMO010000364.1 GCA_947259425.1 uncultured Ectothiorhodospiraceae bacterium
AATGAAAACTGTCTGACCATCATCGATTACCCGACTCATATTCAACCCATCTGGGAATATGGACGACTGGATTCCGGTTCTGTCAATCGAACTTGCACGCTTTGTCATACTACGAATGACGGCGCGAATCCAATGGTGCCTTTGGGTAAATATCAACTTGATTTAACTCAAAACTCACCGGATGCCGGTGGTAATTCTATCGATACCCAAAATGCGGATTATTTTAAATCCTATATAGAATTACTTGGGCCGGACAACCAGCTTGAAGTTCAAGGTGCGGCACTGGTCGATGAATTATTTAATGATGGCCAGGTAGATGGTAACGGCGATCCAATCATGACTCCGCGATCGGTTTTTCGCGGTACTGGATTAGTTGAAATCATCACCAGTGGCAATGCAAATGCCAATCAGAATGCCGATGGACATGGCCCGTTTTTTGAGATCTTTTCCCGAGAATACTATGACGCAAACGTTGGGGCGATTGATCCGAACGATCCTGCTGCGCCGGTTCCGCATTGGGATCCAGGTGCGAATGGTGGAGCAGGTGGTGCCTGGTTAACCACGGGTGAATTGAAATTGATCTCAGAATGGATCGATATTGGTGCCCAATATTACAATAATCCCTTTGTTGCACCCACAAACTAGCCGTTTTTAACCCCTGCCGAGCCATAATAATTGGAATAGATGGCGCTGGGATCGCGCAGGGGTTAGAATTTGCTTTAAAAAAACGGGCTTAGAATCTGCTTTATATAATAAATATGCGAAATTGCTTATTAACATTCCTGCTGCTTATATTTGCCAGCCTTGTCAGTTTTGGTGCTTCTAGCAACGCTAGCGCAGAGGAAGAAGAATATTTTGTCAAAGTCGCGGATCCCTACATCGAACTGCATACCGGACCAGGCCGGGGCTATCCCATTTTTTATGTTGCTGCCCGTGGCGAATGGGTACAGTTAATACACCGAAAAACAGATTGGTTTTGGGTGAAGACGGAAGATGGCAAAGAGGGTTGGGTCAGCGCCGGGCAGCTCGCAATGACATTGAATCCATCCGGTAAACGTGTCGACATCAAAGATCCGGATGAAAAAGATTTTAAAGTTCGCAATTGGGAATATGGCGTAATGCTGGGTCGCTTTGGCGCTGATTTCGGTAATGTTGATGAAGGCCTGGCGATCATCAGTTTTTATGGTGGTTACCATTTTACTGAAAACATCTCGAATGAGATTATTTTTTCACAGGCATCAGGTTCTGTTTCCAGTAAGACGGTATTGAGCTTATTAAACATTGTGCATGAACCCTTCCCGGAATGGACGGTATCCCCTTTTTTTACCTTGGGTACGGGTTGGTTACAAACCAAACCTAAATCCACTCTGGGAGCAGCCCGCGATCGTACTGATCAATATGCAAACTTTGGTTTTGGTGTGCGCATGCATTTAACTAAACGGTTCTTATTGCGTGCTGAATATAAAGAATATGTTGTCTTTACCAGCCGTGACGAAAATGAGGAAATAACAGAATGGAAAGCAGGTTTTGGGTTTTTCTTTTAAGCGCTTTATTGCTTAGTACAGGATGCAGTTCAGCGGCCAAAAAGCCACCATCCGGCAGTCCGGCTGCGCCGAGCGCATCCACTGTGCCTGAGAGTTCGCAACCGAACCCGGATAAAGAGATCATTCAAACGGATCCCGTTATTCAACCGGAGATAAAACGCCGAGAGGTTCAAGAGTCGGATATTAATACCGAGAACTTTGAGATCGGCGCATTCTTTGGTTTTTTGAGTATCGAGGATTTTGGTACGAATCCGGTTTATGGATTCCGCCTGGACTACCATATTACCGAAGATGTTTTTTTACAGGGCACGATTGGTCAATCGGAAGCGGGTTCCACCAGTTTTGATCGACTCAGTGGAAGTCCTCCTATTCTGTCTGATGATCAGAGCCAGTACACATATTACACGGTTGCGCTGGGATATAATTTATTGCCGGGTGAAGCGTTTATAACACGTAATACGACTTACAACACTGCGCTATATTTAATTGCAGGAGCGGGTAATACGGAATTTGCCGGCGATGATTTATTTACCATAACCTGGGGTGCGGGTTATTCGATTACGGCAAACAGTTGGTTGGCGATTCATCTTGATTTTCGCGATCATCTTTTTGATCTGGCGGTCACCGGAGAAGACAAAACAACGCACAATTTTGAGGTCACAATCGGTCTAAATTATTATTTCTGAGACGACTATATTGATAGAGAAAACGTAAGGGGTACAACATGAAACAAGTCATTCGGTTTTTTACACTTTTTGCCTTTGTATTTGTCGCGACTGCGTCGAATGCCGGTTCGGTGTCGGGTCCAGCCCCGGATTTTACCTTAAAAAGTCGCAGCGGTCAGAACATTCGCCTCAGTGACTTGCGTGGTCAGGTGGTGATGTTGAACTTCTGGGCCTCATGGTGCGGGCCTTGTCGTCAGGAGATGCCTATTTTAGAACAGTTACATAAACGCTACGGTAAACTGGGCTTTACGGTGGTTGGTGTCAATGTCGAACAGGATTCGAGTAAGGCGGTTGCGTATTTACGCGACATCAAAGTCTCATTCCCTATCTTGTATGACAATACCAGCAAAGTGAGTAAATTGTTTAATGTGAATGCCATGCCGACCACAGTAATGATCGATCGTAATGGTAAAATGCGTTTCTTACACGAAGGGTATAAACCCGGTTATGAAAAAGATTATAAAAAACAGATTAAACAACTGGTTCGGGAATAAATCATGAAACGTTTATCGTTGTTAACATTCGCTGCCGCATTTGTCTTTTCAGGTTGCAGCACCTGGGAGCCCTGGGTGAAGCCTTATGAACGAGAAAACCTGTCTGACCCGATTATGAATGTTGCACGTGATCCGGTGGTGGCGGCTTATCACCACCACGTATTTGAAACACGTGAATCCGCGCGCGGTGCCGGTTCGGTATCGGGTGGTGGCTGTGGGTGTAACTAGACAAGTTATATAAAAACATATGCAGTATCTTTCTTCTATTTTTGTTTTCCTTTTGAGCCTGTTTGCTTTTCTGCAACACGCAAATGCCGCGGTGTTGCCGGATGAACGGGCCGATGCAATGTTGCATTCGTATGAAGGAGGTAATTTAGAAGTAAGCGGGCCTGCCTTGCTGGTGCGAAAAAATATCGGCAGCAGTACGTCGGTTTTTTATAACGTTTATACGGATAATATCACCAGTGCCTCAATCGATGTGGAAATCAGTGGCAGCCCTTATGAAGAGTCACGTACCGAGCAGACGCTTGGTGTCGATTTCCTGACCGGTAAAACGACGATGAATTTTTCCTATACGGACAGTTCTGAAAATGATTATGAGGCCAGTACGATTAGCTTTGGGATCAGCCAGGATTTTTTTGGTGATTTGACAACGCTGTCATTAGGCTATGCGCAAGGTACCGATGATGTGAGTGCCCGAGTCGGTAATAACCCACTCCAGTTTGAAGATAGGGCGTCGATAGAACGATATAATTACCGAATCGGTCTTTCCCAGATTTTGAGCAAAAATGCGAGTATTAGCCTTGGGTTTGAATCCATAGCGGATGAAGGGACTTCAGCACCGGGTGAAACGACGACTTTAAACAATCCCTATCGTCAATACAGTTATCGAGTTAATGGTGATCCAGACACTCGAGGTTTTGCCTTTGAACTCTATCCAAGAACGCGCACCAGTAATGCTTTGTCCATTAGAGGAAATTATTTTTTACCCTGGAAGTCAGCGATCCATTATGAATACCGTATCTTCCAGGATTCCTGGGGAGTAAAAGCCAACAACATCGGGGTGAGTTATGTTCACCCAATCGGGCATTGGGTACTCGATTTTCGTTACCGGATATACAGTCAGACCCAGGCCGATTTTTATCGTGACCTGTTTGATTTCGAGGGTCAGTTTACCTTTATGGCACGTGATAAGGAGTTAAGCACTTATTCCAATACTGCAATCGGTTTTGGTCTCAGCTATGAATTTGCTAAAAATGGCTGGGGGTTTATCGATAAAGGTAGCCTGAATTTTTCCTATGACCTGATCTCATTTGAATACGATAATTTCCGTGATGCGCGGGAAAATGTTTTTGACAATGTGCCGGCGGGTACCGAATCACTTTATTCATTTGACGCCGATGTGATGCAGGTCTTTGTTTCAATCTGGTATTAATAGTAAGGTGATTAAACTTTATCCATATTGAGCCGAGGCCGCGAATCTCGTAGGATAGGTCATTGGAGATCGTGTTTAATAAAATTATAAGGGGTTGCGAACTAGGATGGGTGCGGAAACAACACAAGACGCGCTAGAAGGTGCATCAATCAATACAAATCACCAGGTGGTACCAAATTCAGCTTCACGCAAGGTTCGCCGTTCAAGCAAAACCAATCAATTCGACCATTGGCTGGTCAAAAAAATGTTTTCCATCAGTGGTCATCCCCCCTTTACGATGCAGCTGTGGGATGGTTCGGAATTTAATGCAAGTCCAAACAATACACATAAGCTGTTTGTCACGGATCGTCAGGCGCTCTGGTTGCTGGCTTATGATCCGGAATTTTATTTTGGTGATCTGTATTCAACCCATCGTTTGATCTTGACCGGCGATCTGGTTGAATTTTTAGAAACCGATTATCGTCACTGCCGTAGCTACGGTAATAAATGGACTGACTTACTACAGTTCTTACGTCATCCGCCTCGCTTGAATTCGCTAAGCGGATCGCAAAAAAATATCCATCACCATTACAACATCGGCAATGACTTTTATTCATTGTGGCTGGATACGGAGGCCACTCAATATACCTGTGCTTACTATCCACGCCAGGACATGACCCTGGAGCAGGCCCAGCTAGCCAAGCTGCATCATGTTGCGCGCAAGCTTAAACTGGAAGCGGGGCAAACAGTGGTTGAAGCCGGCTGCGGTTGGGGTGGTTTGGCTCGATTTTTCGCTAAGCATTATGGGGTGAATGTTAAGGCCTATAACATCTCTCACGAGCAGGTTCGGTTTGCGACTGAAAAGGCGCGTGAAGAAGGCGTCGATGATAAAGTCGAATACATCGAAGATGATTATCGTAATATTACCGGCAGCTATGATGTCTTTGTCTCAGTTGGGATGCTGGAACATGTCGGCAAACGACAATACTCGACACTGGGTAAAGTAGTGGATAGCTGTTTACGCGAAGATGGCATGGGTTTGATCCATACGATTGGCCGTAACCGTCCGGGTTTGATGAATGCCTGGGTTGAAAAGCGAATCTTCCCCGGGGCCTACCCTCCCTCTTTGAAAGAAATGATGGACATCTTTGAACCGAATCATTTATCGATTTTAGATCTGGAAAACATTCGACTGCATTACGCCAAGACACTGACTCATTGGCTAGAACGCTTTAATGCCAATGAAGATAAAATCACGAACATGTTTGATAGTGATTTTGTACGTGCCTGGCGCCTGTATTTAGCGGGTTCCGTATCGGCGTTTACCACCTCGCAATTACAGTTATTCCAGGTGGTGTTTGCTCGAGAAGATAATAACGAAGTTCCTTGGTCTCGCTCGCATCTGTATGAAAAAGGCCACTAAATGTGAGCGCCGAAATATTTGATGTACTCATTGTTGGCGGCGGGCCAGCCGGTTCGACCCTGGCGTGGACCTTGCGCGACCAGGGGCTCAATATAGCGATCCTTGATAAAGCCACTTTTCCACGTGATAAAATCTGTGCTGGCTGGGTCACACCGGCGGTGATGCAAGAGCTGGAGCTGGATTTAGCGGATTATCAAAAAGCCCATACCCTGCAGCCGATTTTCGGATTTCGTGTCAGCCAAATCGGCAAACGTGAAGTTGAAACTCGCTACAGTGATACACCCGCCAGTTACAGTATCCGTCGTTGTGAATTCGATCATTACCTGCTGGAGCGCGCCCGCGATACGGCCGGTGCTGAGCTTATCCTCGGAGAAAAATTCAAGACGATGGAAAAGGTCAGCGACTATTGGCTGGTCAATGGGACCCATAAGGCCAGATTGGTTATTGGTGCCGGTGGGCATTTTTGTCCGGTGGTGCGTGCGATGGGCGCGAAATTGGGTAACAGTGAAACCATTGTTGCCGCCCAGGAGATTGAATTCGAGATGACAGCGGAACAGGCCGCGGCCAGCCCGATTGAAGCAGATGTCCCCGAGCTCTTTTTCTGTGAGGATTTGCTGGGTTATGGTTGGGTGGTGCGTAAGGGTAATTTCTTGAATGTCGGATTGGGTCGTGAAGACAATCACAAGCTCTCAGAGCATGTGGCAAAATTTAGACAGCAACTTGTCGATAGTGGCAAGATCCCGGCTGAAACACCCCTTAAATTTCATGGTCATGCCTATATCCTCTATCCACGCGCGACTCGCCCATTATTGAAGGATGGGGTGATGATTATTGGCGACGCGGCAGGTCTGGCTTATCCGGAAAGTGGCGAGGGGATTCGTCCCGCAGTGGAGTCTGCAATCCTGGCTGCGCAGATCATTAGCCAGGCTGAGGGTGATTACTCACAAACGACGTTACAGGCCTACCAGCAGAAGCTTGAGGCTCGACTCGGTAAGCGAGGGGCTAAAGAGTTGATGGATTTTCTGCCGAGCTGGTTGAAACAATCGCTCGCCGGTGCCTTGCTAACGACTCACTGGTTTGTTCGCAACTACGTCGTCGAGCGTTGGTTCCTGCACTCTGATCAGGCTCCGCTGGCGGGCTCAACCATTCCCTCGAATACCCCCCATTGATATTTTTTGAGGGGCACGATGGGAGGGAAAAACAGTAAAAGTTTAAGCCGCGGCACTCACGTTCGCGGCCCGTTCTAAATAAGACTTAGACAGTTCGTCGTTGCCGGTCGCTTTGAAATACTTGGCCAGCATCCAGCAGGCCTGGGCGACACAGCCCTTATCCAGTTGCATGGCCTTTTCAAGAATTTTCACCCCGCTTTGATCGTTTTGTGAAAGCAGGATGCGTCCAACGGCAAAAATGGTTTTTGCATGGCTCGAATCCTGTTTAAGAATCTTCTGGTACATCACGATCGCCGCGGCCTTACCTTCGAATTTTTCAGTCAGGGTGGCATACTCATAGGCTTCATTTTGGCTTAGCATGGCCTTGCTGGCTTTATCGCGTAATGTGCGGAATTTTTTCTCTTCGATTGGCATATCTTCTGCAAACTCGGTCGTTTCCAACATGCTGGCATCATGTTCATTTGTTTCTAACGGTGCGGATGTGGTTTTTGCCTGTGTCTGTGCCGGTGCTGCGGGTGATTGTTGTACAGCCGAGTTGGCCTTGTTTTCTTTGACGGGTGTGGTTTCTTCGTCTTCAAAACTAACGTCGGTTGTACTAGTGGATTTTGATTTTTTTAGTTTGCCGTTTTTGGCAAGCCATTGCTTGTCTAACAGTTTAATAACCGCACTAAAGGCATCACCGAGGTATCGCTGTGCGGCCGATTCCATAACCGGTGGCGGCATATTGAGCTTGGTTTGACCGATGTGTTCAAGCCGGCCGATTAAGCTGGGCATCCCATCACGCCAGGTGGGTTCGTTATTAAGTAATTCTTTCATGGTTTGTGCAAATTCATTTTCGGTCAGGGCTTTACGTAACACGCCTTGCATGCTGATATGGGGCAGCCGCTCGGGGTTTTGTGGGTTTTTTCGCAGCATTGCGAACAGTTTTGGCCAGTATTTTGTTTTCAAAAACTGTTTAGAGACTTCCAGTTGCAGGATCACATCCGCCAGCTCTTCGTCGTTGACGATTTGCAGGGCATACATATCGGCTTCCATTTCATCACGTCGGGCGGCATGCACCGTGAAGGCCTCCAGCATCGGGGTATAGAATTTGAAAAACCATTTGAGTGGCTGATATATCGGTGACTTTGTGCGGTTGTATGAACGTTGATATTGAAAACAATATTGGCGCCAGCGATATATCCAATGGGTTAAACGGTTATGTTGGGCCGAGAATTGTCCGAGCTTACGTGCCAGCGCACCTTTAAAATAGGTCGGTGAAAGGCATTGTAAAACGGGCAGACCGATATACAAGATATTCGTGGTTAATAACGGCAGACCAAACCGGGGCACAGACACCATGTCGAGTTCGCAGTGGTCATGCACGATAATTCGGTCAATTTTAGGGACGCTGTAGGTTTGCTTAATCTCGTTGATCAGTTCATGTAGCTTAGGGGCTTTGTCTTCTTTTAGACCGAGACCACTGGGCATCTGTATTTTAACGGTGGCCATTGAGTAACTGATGATGGCGGCAACCGCCGTGATGCCCATCCAGACAAGAACGCCAATCCAGGCCATAAAGGTCGAGGCAT
The DNA here is from genome assembly GCA_947259425.1 of uncultured Ectothiorhodospiraceae bacterium. Taxonomy (GTDB): domain Bacteria; phylum Pseudomonadota; class Gammaproteobacteria; order UBA6429; family Thiohalophilaceae; genus SZUA-24. The sequence continues at coordinate 8,341 of CAMYMO010000364.1, forward strand.
TGGCCATACCGCCGAGAATTTTGAAAATACCGATGAAGGCGAGCAGTGGAAACAGGGCCAGCATGAAGTAACCGAGGCCAGTGGTTAAAGCGGCCAGGGCAAAGTAGACTTTTTCCTGTTTCTCATACAGTCCGTCCAGGGCCTGGCTAATTCCTTTTGCTGAAAATGGATTTGAGAAACTGATCATGATGTTGTCCTATCGTTCTTGTCTTTGGTTAAAGTTGAGTCGCTAATGGTTAGTTTGGATTCCTTACTACTCTTATTGGTTAATGGTCTAGGATTAATGAATATTCATTCCAAGTCAGCGACGATTATCACAAAACAGATAAATCGAATCCTCACAGCAGGCATGAATTGGACAAATTTTGCACTTTTTAACAATATAATCAGGGTAGCGCGCCGAATGCGAAATGTACATATAATAACCATAATATTTCTAGGAAATTTTGTGATCGCGTGTAGTGAGCCGGTTGACGATGAAGCCCAGATTCGTACTCGCATCGCTTCGATGGTGGCCGCTACGGAAGCCAAAGAAATGGGTGCGGTACTTGATCCCGTGCATAAGGATTTTCTTGGCAATGCCAGCATCCGTCGAGCAAATCTAAAAGGACTCGTTTTACTGCATTTTCGTCAGAATAAAAATGTGCACGTTATTGTGAATAACCTCGAAGTTGAGCTTGAAAATACAGCTGAGCCAAAGACGGCCAAGGTGAGCTGTAATCTGGTTTTGGCCGGTCGCAATCAGACCTTGCCTGAGACGGGGCGGGTACTTCAGCTGCAGTCGGAATGGCAAAAAGCCGAGGGCGAATGGCTTGTTA
>CAMYMO010000365.1 GCA_947259425.1 uncultured Ectothiorhodospiraceae bacterium
TCGCGGGTTTATGTTCCAGCGCACCGGCATTGGAGGTGATGCGGCCTGCCGGGATCGCACCATGACGTAAGGCCCATAAGAATTCTTCATACCAGTGCTGACGTAATTCGGCGTCTTCCACCTCGGCTAAGGCACGGGCAACACGTTGATAGGTTTCATCAATGTCCTGGTCGATGATATGACCGTCTTTGGCTTTGAGTCGGTATTTTACATCCCAGATATCGAGGGAAGCGTCTTGAAATTTGATGTCGGCGGCGGAGTGATGGTTCACTTCTTTTAACTGGGCACGTTTCATGCGGGTTGAATCCTCCTATCCGTGTCCACAGCGAGGCAACTGAGTACAGCGGTAATCTGTCTTTAAAATTAAAGTGACCCCGGTTAGTGGTAAACCCAGGCCGAAAATCTTCTAATTATTTGATAAATCACGACTTTTAGTGCTGAATAAAACGACCAAAAGTCAAAAAACTGGTAACCACAACATGTAGTGGATGTAATGAATTTAGGCCTTAGTGACAGATCTGTCAATAGCTCGTATAATAAAAATCTAAAGTTTTTATCTCATTAATAATCAATAACTTAGAATAAGCTGTGAATATCCTGCGAATGGTTTGTGTATAGCCTGTTTATAACCTCAATACTATATCTTGTGTCTTTAATAAATCCGCAATCTAATTGATCCAGCCGGTAAGTAAGTACTAACTTGATGCAAATCAAGGGGCAAGTATTTAGGGACAACTAACTCGCTTTCAAGTCCTTGATCGTTTTCACACCACCCCCATATCGTGTTCAGACATTACTGATATACCTCGCGACTTATGAAGAAGGCGCGAACTCAACCCACTAACTTTAAAAGGAGAACTGTCATGTCATTAGTCCGTTATGAACCTTGGAATTTGCTTAACCAATTCAGCAAAGAGCTTGACCGTCGTTTCCAGCATGATCAAGAAAGCTATGGTGATGTGGCCACCAGTGACTGGAGTCCTGCGGTCGATATCAAAGAAAATGAAACCGCCTATACCGTGGTAGCCGATATTCCTGGCGTCGATCCAAAAGACATCGATGTGCATATGGAAGACGGTGTTTTAACTGTTAAAGGTGAACGCAATCTAAACCGCGAAGAAGAGAAAGAAGGCTACAAACGTGTTGAGCGTGTGCATGGTAGTTTCTATCGCCGCTTTAGTCTGCCTGAAACGGTCGACCCAGATAAAATCAGTGCAAAAAGTAAAGATGGCGTGCTGGAAGTCACCATTCCAAAACAGGAAAAATCACAACCACGCAAGATTACGGTACAGCACTAACGATTAAGCTAACCGCTTAATATATAAAAAACGAAACCACGTACAAATTTTTGTGCGTGGTTTATCGTTTTATACATACAGCAAAATACCCTTTGAACTTTTCGAACAACCGCAAGTCGATTCAACACGACAAACATGATCAAGGCATGACGCCTGGTAACTTAATCAAATATTAAGGTAATTTAAAAAAATGAAAATGTTACGAATTTTACTGGCTGGTTTTGCACTTCAATTTGCAGTATTAACCCCGATCGCTCAGGCCGGATTACCGTTTATGGATAGCCAGGGTAAAGCGTTACCGACACTGGCACCGATGCTTGAGAAATCATTACCAGCCGTGGTCAATATTGCGACCAGTGGCAAAGTAAGAGTTCGACAAAACCCTCTGATGGATGATCCGTTCTTCCGCCACTTTTTCGACATGCCCGAGCAACCACGTGAACGCAAAACCGAAAGTCTTGGCTCCGGTGTAATCGTCGATGCCAAAAAAGGTTACATCATTACCAACAACCATGTCATTGATAAAGCGGATGAGATCGATGTGACCTTGAGCGATGGGCGTAGCTTTGAGGCAAAGTTAATTGGTAGTGATCCCGAGACCGACATCGCTATTATTCAAATCAAGGCCGATGAATTAACGGCATTGAAGATTTCTAATTCCGATACATTACGAGTCGGCGACTTTGCGGTTGCGATTGGTAACCCATTTGGTTTAGGTCAGACCGTGACCTCCGGGATTGTTAGTGCACTGGGTCGTAGCGGTTTGGGTATCGAAGGCTATGAAGACTTCATTCAAACCGATGCCTCAATTAACCCGGGCAATTCCGGTGGTGCACTGGTGAATCTGCATGGTGAATTAATCGGAATCAATACCGCCATCTTTTCCCGCAGCGGTGGCAACATCGGCATCGGCTTCGCGATCCCAATCAATATGGCCAAAGACGTGATGTCTCAGCTCGTCGAACATGGCGAGGTCAAGCGTGGTCGTATTGGCGCCCAGGCGCAGGACATCACGCCGGATCTGGCGCAGGCCTTTAAATTACCGAATGGTGCAGGCGGTGCGGTGATCACCCAGGTGAGCCCCGGTTCGGCAGCGGCTAAGGCCGGTCTGAAAGCCGGCGACATCGTGCTCGAAATTAACGGCAAGGTGGTCAAACACTCTTCTAATTTACGCAATTTCATCGGCTTATTAAGGGTCGGCACCAAGGTCAAAATGAAAGTGATGCGTGATGGTAAAACCAAAAACCTGGTCGCCGTGGTGCAAACGCCGGTCAGTGATGAGAGACAGGGTAAAGCCCTGCATCCCAAATTGAACGGGGCCCAATTTGGCAATATCCAGGAAGGCTCACGACTTTATGGTCGCATTGAGGGTGTCTTGGTGGTCAAAGTCGAACGCGGCAGCCCGGCGGCGATGGCCGGAATGCGCAAAGGCGATGTGATCATCTCCGCTAACCGTAAGAAAATCAAAAACTTAAATCAATTTAAAGACGCCATTAAAGGCTCGCGTAAGCTCTTGTTAAATATACGTCGCGGAAATACGGCCCTCTTCCTATACTTATAGTAAGTATTTACTAACCCCGGAAAATTCGGAACAGCACGATCTTTTTTAAGGATTGTGCTGTTCTACACTCCTTTATATATATACGATATAGGGGTGTCACATAACGCGGCTATCTGACGAAGGTTTATGTGACGAAAGGCTACTGTTGGCCTGATAGAAATAATCGACTGAATGAAATTTAAGTTTGCGCAAAGTACACAGAGTTTTCGCATGGGCGCGCTGCTGGCGATCCTGCTTCTCGCCTGTGCGCTGATACTCTGGAATGCCATCGATCAACATCAAACCACCAAACAAGAACGTACCCTGCAAGTCAAAACATCACTCGATGGTGCCGCCCAGGAGATAGCCGCTTACCTGGAACGACTGCAGGACGAAAGCTACATCATTGCCAATACCAGACAAAACTCGATTCAGAATCTTTTAGATAATCCACTTGATGACAATGAACGCGAACAATTAATAACCCAAATACGCAAATCCATGCCGGATTTATTTACCTTAACGATCGCCAACGATCGAGGTGCGATATTACTGGAAGATCATCAGGAGCACATCGATGAGCTCTGTCGCACGTCAATTCGTAACTTTGCCTATAACACTGACCCACCTTTAATTGAGGTTCACTCTGTCAAGACTGGTGATCATTTTCACATGCTCAACAAAATTGAGATGACGGATGATGAAAGGGTCATATTATATTTGAGTTTTAATTTAAAGACGATCCAACGGCTGCTGGAATCAAATAAGATCCATAACTATGACGTTCTGTTATTACATAAAGATAAACATGGTTTAGTTCAAGTCAACGCCAGTAAAAAACTGATCAATGACCAAACAGAGCACAGATTGAGTGAGGACAACTACTCCGAAATCCAGTACAAATCTTTGGTTCCAGGAACACAGTGGGAACTGGTCGCCATCCAAACCAAACTGCCCCCTATCGCCTCCGCCTGGACCAACGCATTATGGGCGTTTAGTTTATTATTATTATTAGGCAGCACGGCGCTTTGGTTATTACGTCGGACCGATACCTTAATCCTCGAGCAGTCAGCAGCGCTCAAACGGGAACAGCGTCGTATTAATAATCTGCAACAGACTACCATCTCGTCTGAACTCAGCTTTCATGAAAAAGTGCGTGCCTTGCTGGTTATGGGACTCGACGAATTTGGCATGGAGGTCGCGATCCTGTCGCGTGTTGAGGGTAATGTCTATTCGATTGTCACCGCCGTCAGTCCGGATAATAGCCTGCAGCCCGGGATGAGTTTTAATCTAGCTAATACCTATTGTCGCCACACCTTAAGTTCAGGTCACCCGACCGGCATCGAAAAAACGGATCAAAGCCTGGGAATGGATCATCCATTTTATACAAAAAAATCCATTGCCTCTTATATTGGCACCGCGGTATACGTACGTGGGCAAGTCTATGGCACTTTAAATTTTTCCAGCTTTAAAAATTATGATGGAAAATTTAACCCTGAGGATTTTCGTTTCTTACAACTCATGGCGCAATGGATCGGGCTGGAGATTGAACGACGTGAGTCCGAACAGCAGTCACAAACTAAAAATCAACTGCTCGAATCCATCAGTCGTGCCCAATCCTATTTTATCAGTGAAAACGTTCAACCGACCGCAATGTTTGATCAAATATTGTCGGACTTATTATCTTTATCCTATAGTAACGTCGGTTTTATTGCTGAGGTAAAATACAATAAAGATAATAAACCTTATGTTGAAATGCTGGCAACGGGACAGCGCTATGAAAGCTCAGATGAACTGCTGAGTTTTATTGAAAAATCCATTACCGGTACTGAGTTAACCGATAGTAAAAATGTTTTGAGTGAAGTCATTCGCAGCGGTGCTCCGATTATTTCCAATAATATTGAACACGAACAAACGGCACAAAGCCTGCCAGACGGTTCGCCACCACTGAGTACGTTCATGGGAGTACCGTTGTACCACGGTACTCAACTGGTCGGCATCTTTGGACTTGCAAACAGCCCGGATGGTTATCATGAATCCTTCTTGTATACCCTGGCGCCGTTGGCAACCGCCAGTGCAAATCTGATATGGGCGCTACGCAATGAATCACAACGCATACACACCGAACATGCACTGCGTGAATCCGAAGAGCAATTAAAACTTGCCCTCGAAGGTGCTAACGATGGTTTATGGGATTGGGATATCAAGAACAACATCGCTTACTTCAGCCCGCGCTGGCAGACCATGTTGGGATTCAAGCCTGGCGAAATTCGCCCAACCAAAGAAAGCAAAGAAGAACTCATTCATCCCAGTGATCTTAAATTCGTAAAGAGTACCCTCCAGGAACATCTGGACGCACACACTTCGATTTACAAAAGTGAGCATCGAGTTAAAACCAAAGATGGTCACTGGATTTGGATTCTTGACCGGGGCAAGGTCGTGGAACGTGCTGAAGATGGCACCCCGCTGCGTATGGTCGGTACGCATACCGATATCACTGAACGAAAACTTGCTGAAGAAGCGGTACGTGAACGCGAAACCCGGATTGCTGCGATTCTGGATACCGCCGTTGATGGCATTATTACCATTAGTGATCTCGGAATCATTGAGACATTTAATCCTGCAGCGGAAAAAATCTTTGGTTACGAAACCAAAGATGTGCTTGGACGCAACGTTAGCATGTTAATGCAAACCGGCGATCGCGATCTACATGACACCTTCATCAAACGCTATTTAACCAGTGGCAATGCAAAGATTTTAGGGCAACGACGTGAGGTTGTCGGCTTACGCGCCAACGGCAGTACCTTTCCGATGCAATTAGCCGTCAGTGAGATGAAACTCGGTGATCGATTACATTTTACCGGCATTATCCGTGACATTACCGCGACCAAAGAGGCCGAACGTCTACTTGAGGACACCATGGCCTTTAAACAAGGTATCCTGGACAGTGCCAAGCTTAGTATTATCTCAACCGATGCCGATGGACTTATTCAGACCTTCAATGCCGCAGCACAACAAATGTTAGGTTATAGTCCCGTTGAACTGGTCGGTCGTTCTACCCCGGAAATGTTCCACGATCGAGATGAGATTACCCAAAGAGCCATTCAACTCAGTGAGGAACTGGGTAGTTCTATTCGCGCTGGTTTTGAAGTATTTGTTGCCAAGGCTCGAAGTGGTATCGCCGATGAGCAACAATGGACCTACATCAGTAAAAACGGAAAACGTTTTCCCGTTTCGCTAACCATGACCGCACTACACGATCCACATGATCAAATTATCGGTTTTGTTGCGATAGCGCGTGACATCAGCCGCCAACAAGAAGCTGAAGAAGAGATCAGTCGTTTTAAAACCACACTCGACATGACACTCGACTGTGTTTATATGTTTTCACCCGAAACCTTGAAATACTTCTATGTAAATCAAGGCGCGATGGAACAGGTGGGTTATACCTACAAAGAATTAATCCGCATGTCACCGGTCGATATTCTGACCGAATACGACGAAGCAGGTTTTCGTAAAATGTTGAACTCGATGATAACGGGTCAACGTAATGCGATTACCTTTGAATCGTATCATCAGCATCGCAATGGTGGCACGATACCCGTTGAAGTCTTCCTACAATACATTTATCCCGTCGATCAGGAACCCCGTTTTGTGGCGATTGTACGCGACATTACCGAACGTCGACGTACCGCTGAAAATCTCGCCCATGCCGAAGAGCGTGCCCGTATGTTACTTGAGTCAGCCGGTGAAGGTATTTACGGTATGGATCTTGAAGGCCGAACAACCTTTGTTAATCCCGCCGCGGCACGTATTTTAAGTTACGATGCCTTAGACTTGATTGGTAAACCGATGCACGAGATTGTGCAACACAGTTATCAGGATAAATCACATTACCCCTATGAGTTTAGTCCAACCTACGCAGCCATCAGCGATGGTGATATCCAGCGCGTTTCAAATGAAGTGATGTGGCGTAAAGACGGAACGGTCTTCCCGGTAGAATATACGGTCACCCCGTTACGTAAAAATGATTATATCACCGGTGCAGTGGTCATCTTTAATGACATCACTGAACGTAAAAAAGTTGAACAAATTAAAAATGAATTTATTTCGACCGTATCACATGAACTACGCACACCTTTAACCTCGGTACGTGGCTCATTAGGATTATTAGTCGGTGGTGCGGTTGGTGAAATTCCAGAACAGGCTTCGACACTATTGAGCATCGCCAATAAAAATACAGAACGTCTTCTGCTGTTAATTAACGATATTCTTGATATAGAAAAAATCGAATCGGGTAAGATGGTTTACCATTACAAATTACTTAACCTGCAGGAATTCCTGGAAACCTCGATCCAGGCCAACTATTCTTACGGTGAACAATTTGGGGTCAAGTTTGTAATCTCGCAATGTCCTGACGTACACATCTACGCGGATGGTGATCGACTCATGCAGGTGATGAATAATTTATTATCGAACTCGGCTAAATTCTCCAGCGAACAATCACAGGTTGAGATATCAGCCGTGCGTCGTGCACATAAGATTCGTATTTCGATAACTGATAACGGAAAAGGCATCCCACAAAATTTCCAAAAACATATTTTTGAAAAATTTGCGCAGGCCGATGCCTCGGACACCCGTGCCTTAAGTGGTACCGGTTTAGGACTCAGTATCAGTAAAGCTATCGTCGAACAACATGGCGGACGAATCGACTTCGTATCCCGAGTTAATATTGGTACGACCTTCTTCTTTGATTTACCGGTGTGGACAAAGAATGAGGAAACCGATGTACCCTCATTACCCGCCCCGGCAAAATACCGAATCTTAATTTGTGAAAACGACGCGGATATCGCCTTTATGTTACGCATGATCCTGGCGCAGGCCGGATTCGATGCCGATGTCGCACGAACCGTCGAACAGGCAAAGTTCGCCATTAAAGATCAACAATATCTTGCCGTGACCCTGGACTTATCCTTACCCGATGAGCGCGGTCGTACCTATGACCCGGAAGGCATTAAACTCGTTAAAGAATTACGTCGTCAGGATCGTACCCGTGAATTACCCGTCATCGTGGTCTCGGCTATCGCGGATCAGGCGAAAAAACGTTTAAACGGCAGCGCGTTTGGTATCATCGATTGGTTAGAGAAACCGTTAAACGAGGATCGTTTACTCTCTGCGGTTAAAAGCATCGCCACCCACAAACAAGGTTTGCCTAGAATCCTGCACGTGGAAGATGATCCAATCATCTATGAAATGGTCAGGGTATTGTTACGCGGAGAGGTCGACCTGGTATTAGCCTTAACCTTAAGCGAGGCACACCAGAAACTTCGGGCTGAAGTGTTTGATTTGATTTTACTTGATGTGGAACTGACCGATGGTTCTGGTCTTGATTTAATAAACGATTTAGACGATGTAGAATACATGCCACAAGTGGTGATCTTCTCGTCCACCGAGGTAGGGCCTGAAGTGGCGCAGAAAGTAAAAGCGGCATTGGTTAAAACCAAAGATAATCGAAAAGAATTAATTAATGTCATCATGTCGGTCATTAAAGAACGTGAGATGCAAATGGTCGAAATGACCGAAGCACATACCGATCATATTGAACTTCCTCAATTGGACGTTGTGACCGATAGCGACAGAGAAGTACCAGACAGAGAAGTACGAGATCAGGATAATGGCTAAAGAACTAGAACGCATACTCTACGTAGAAGACGAACCGGACATTCAGGCCGTTGCCCGAATTGCGCTTGAATCGGTCGGTGGTTTTATTGTCGAGATTTGCTCTTCCGGTTTTGAGGCCGTTGAAAAAGGCAGTCTTTTTAAACCCGACTTATTACTGCTCGACGTGATGATGCCTGGCATGGATGGTGTTTCCACCTTGCAAGAGTTACGAAAACAACCCGGTCTGGAAAACACCCCCGCCATGTTCATGACCGCAAAGGTACGCCCCAGTGAAGTGGAACAACTTCGAAAAGAGGGCGCCATTGATGTCATCCCCAAACCCTTCGATCCGATGACCTTGTCGGAAAATCTCAAAAGCCTCTGGAATAAACACAGCAGTTAAATATAAGTGTCACTTTTGACAGGTAATATTCACCGACAAATCAATGATACGGCCTGGCTGGCTATTTATAGCTATTTCTCTTTTATATCAATGACTTGTAAAAGATTCCTAAAACAGAATAATACTTGACTATCACCATTGGGCTATAAACTTAAACAATCTTTGGGGT
>CAMYMO010000366.1 GCA_947259425.1 uncultured Ectothiorhodospiraceae bacterium
TTATGTGACATGGCCAGGCAGGACGATCGTCTAATCGGTATTACCCCGGCCATGCGCGAGGGTTCGGGATTGGTTAAATTTTCAGAACAATTCCCAGATCGTTATTATGATGTCGGTATCGCCGAACAACATGCCGTGACCGTTGCCGCCGGGTTAGCGTGTGAAAACTTAAAACCCGTTGTCGCGATTTACTCAACATTTTTACAACGAGCTTACGATCAACTCATTCACGATGTGGCGATACAGAACCTGCCCGTGCTGTTTGCTATCGATCGTGCTGGACTCGTCGGCCCGGATGGAGCGACCCATGCAGGCAGTTTTGACCTGAGTTACTTACGTTGCATTCCGAATTTATGCATCATGGCCCCAGCGGATGAAAATGAATGTCGACAAATGTTGACCACCGGTTTTAAGCATAACGGCCCGGCCGCCGTACGTTATCCACGCGGACAAGGCCTCGGGGTTGAAGTACAAAAAGACCTAACAACCATCCCGATTGGCAAAGGTGAATCGCTTCGAAAAGGCGAGTCCATTGCTATTTTGTCATTTGGCGGTCTGCTCAGCCAGGCGACTCAGACGGCGGATGTCCTTAACGCGAGCCTGGCCAATATGCGGTTTATCAAACCGCTGGATGAAGCGCTCATCCTTGAATTGGCAGAACAGCACGATATTTTGGTGACCATCGAAGATAATGCCGTACAAGGCGGGGCCGGTAGCGCCGTCAATGAATGCTTAATGAAATCAGGTGATAGTACCCCTGTACTTAATCTGGGATTACCGGATAAATTTCTCTCCCATGCCAGTCGCGATGAGCTTTTAGCCGAGTCAGGGCTGAGCGCGGATGGTATAATCCGCCAGGTGGAAGCCTTTTTGAGCAAAAATGCTCAAGTCAAACACACCACACAAACCCCTCTTTTCCGAGTATAATAGTAGGATATTCAGATGGCTGGCCGTTTTCGGACAAAAATTGTGACGGAATTTGCGGCTGCGCATTTACTGCGTGGCTACCCAGGGATATGCAGTCGCCTGCATGGCCATAACTGGAAAGTAGATGTGGTCATCGTGACCAGCGAACTGGATGAGATAGGCATGGGTATGGATTTTCGTGACATTAAAGCTGCAACCAATGAGCTGATTGGTGCATTAGATCATCGTAATCTTAATGATCTACCGCCGTTTGATAAAATAAATCCGACGGCTGAAAATATATCTGCCTATATCTATAAAGGTTTGAGTAACGAATTAAATAATGAACGTGTCCAGGTTGACAGTGTCACGATTTGGGAAACCGATCGAGCTTGTGTGACATATTCAGAGGAATAAATATTATGACTAACAAAGTAAGCAACTTAGCGATTGAAGATGTACAAAATCGTGCCGACACGCGAAATATTCCAATTAACAAGGTAGGCATTAAAGACATTCGCCACCCTGTTCGGGTTGGTGATCGTAGTGGTGAAGATCAACATACCATTGCTAACTTTAATATGTATGTAAACTTGCCTCATAATTTTAAGGGCACACATATGTCACGCTTTGTTGAGATCCTGCATGATCACGAGCGTGAAATATCGGTTAAATCATTTAAAACGATGTTGTCCGAAATGACCGATCGCCTGGAAGCCGGCTCGGGTCATATAGAAATGAACTTCCCCTATTTCGTTAGCAAATCAGCACCTGTATCCGGAGTACAAAGCTTATTGGATTACGATGTAACCTTTATCGGTGAGATTCACGATGGTGAACCGGATACCATCGTTAAAGTCGTTGTTCCCGTCACCAGCTTATGTCCATGCTCAAAAAAGATCTCAGATTACGGTGCACACAACCAACGTTCGCACGTGACGGTCACCGCACGCATTGAAGAATTTGTCTGGATTGAAGAATTAATCGATATCGTCGAACAAGAAGCTTCTTGCGAACTTTATGGTTTGCTAAAACGCCCCGATGAAAAAAATGTTACCGAACGCGCTTATGATAACCCCAAATTTGTAGAAGACATGGTGCGTGATGTTGCTGCCCGTTTAAATAGCGATGAGCGTATTAACTATTATGTGGTTGAGTCGGAAAATTTTGAGTCCATTCACAACCATTCAGCGTATGCACTCATAGAAAAAGACAAACGCAAAGAAAAAGAAGAGGCTTAATTTGTCTTGCGTCGAATCTGGTAACGAGCGCCTTTATCCACTTTAAGATCAATCCGCACTCGTTGCTTGCTCCAACCATGAACCTTGTCATGTGCTTCGATAAAAATAATATTTTCACCTTTAGGAACTAATACGTTTGCCAGGGTACGAGTGAAAGGTTGTTCTTTTTCATGTGGGTGCCACAGTTTACGAAAACCCAATTCATTACCCTTGCTATCGACAATACGCCAGCCATCGGCATAGTGATCCCAACCTTTATCATCGTGTTTCAGGGTAACGTGAAATGTCCAACGGTGTGCAGCGGGTTCTAACATCACCTTAACAATCTCAACCGTATTGGCGAATGCAGTACCGGATAAGACAGACAAAAACAAAATAATACTCATTTTATTTAGTCTTTTCATGTTTTTTTACCTCGTATCAATAAAATAGCCAAAGACAAATATGCATTGCGGCTAAAGCAAAACAACCTGCCAGCACATCATCAAGCATAACACCAAGCCCACCTTTAATACGTGAATCGATCACAGATATGGGCCAGGGTTTAAGGATATCGAAAATTCTGAAAAAGAAAAAGCCCAGTACAACTGTGCTCAGCGTCAGTGGTACGAATAACATCGTAATGAAATAACCTACAAATTCATCCCAGACGATGGCCGGATGGTCATCAACACCAAGCGTTTGAGTTGTCAGCTCACATAAATAAATGCCAATTAAAAACGTAATTAGACATACTACGATGTAAAGCTGGTCTGGCAGATACCAGGCCATTAACCAATAAAATGGAATGGCCGCCAAGGTGCCAAAGGTCCCTGGTGCCTTGGGTGCTAATCCACTACCAAAACCCAGGCTCAATAAATGCCGAGGATCTTTTAATAAAGCGATTGGGACCTTTTGATATGTCATGACGAAGTAAAGTGATCAAATCCAGTTTGATTTATTAGATTTGTATGATTATCTTCTATCATATACAAACCGTTGTCCGCAATTATTTTTCCAATTCGGGTTATTCTGCAATTTGTTTGCGAACTGATTTTTTCAATCGCTTTATGTTGATCTTCTGCTGCGGTAAAACACAACTCATAATCATCTCCGCCATATAAAGCCAAATCCGTCTCGGTGTTAAACTCACTGGTTTTTATAAATTCATCTAATGCCGCAGAACAAGGTATCGCATCTTGATATAACTCTGCCCCGACGCCACTGCTGTCCAGGATATGCCCCAAATCTCCGGCAAGACCATCTGAAACATCGATACAGGCTGTCACCAGACCCCGCAAAGCGATGCCAACTTCAATACGTGGTGTGGGTTTATTTAATCGTGCAAGCAAATCAGTTTGAAAAGATAATTTGCTTCCACTCATCTGGCTTAACGCTAATCCGGCCGCGGCATCGCCTAAGGTACCCGTAATGTAAATATCATCACCGACTCTGGCACCATTTCGTTTCATTACCACATGCGCGGGTGATTCACCGGCTATTTGAATGGTAATACTTAATGGACCCTGGGTCGTATCACCACCAACCAGTTTAATTTGATACTGGTTCGCTAATTGTGACAGGCCAAGGCAAAAGTCTTTCAGCCAGGCATGATCTATCGATGGTAAACTTAGCGATAAGGTAAACCATTTTGGCTCCCCCCCCATCGCGGCGATATCACTCAAATTAACCGCCAACGCCTTATAACCTATGTCTAAGGCGCTACTATGTTCCGGAAAATGAATTCCCTGGTTTAGGGTGTCGATCGAAATTAATAATTGTTGTTGCGCAGAGGGGGTAATGATAGCAGCATCATCACCAATCCCCATCACCAGCCAGTCAGAAGCCTGACCGATTTCGGTAAAATATTTCTTGATAATGTCGAATTCAGATTCTGACATTGAGTTGATTATTCTTGATAAGCTCTAAAAGCACCTTCTCATCCTAGCATAAGAATTGGCATGAGACGTAGCGTTTCAACCCCGTCTATCTTTTCTTGTTTATTTCGGCTGAACGTAAATCCATCGCGAGTTTATCTAAGATACCATTCACAAATTTGTGCCCGGCTTCGGCGCCAAAAGTTTTAGCCAGCTCGATTGATTCGTTAATCACGACTTTATAAGGCACATCCTGGCGAGAAATAAACTCAAAACAGGCAACTCTTAGGATTGATAATTCAATCGGGTCGATTTCATCAAGTGAACGTGACAGATGCACACTAATAGCAGCATCGAGTTCTTTTTGCTTTGCAGGCACACCGAGCATCAATACCTTGAAATATTCCTCGTCAACCTTCGACAAGTCATGCTCGGCAAGGTAGGTGTTATAAACATCAAGTGGCGAATTCTGTGCGACCTGCCATTCATACAGACCCTGCATAGCCATTCGTCTTGCACGTGAACGCGCTTTACTCATTTATAACCCCATCTGTTAAAGAGCGACCAGCAAGTTAAATTTTTGCCGGCCTTTTGAATTAAATCGATTTGTATTAAATTCAGTTGTATCAGGCCAGTTGCTTTAACAAGTTAACCATTTCAATCGCAGACATGGTTGCCTCAGCACCTTTGTTTCCAGCCTTTGTTCCGGCACGTTCAATCGCCTGATCGATGGTATCGACCGTTAACACACCAAATGAAACCGGCAGATTTTTTTGCATCATGACCTGTGACATGCCTTTAACACATTCACCTGCAACAAATTCAAAGTGTGGAGTGCCGCCACGAATAACGCAACCCAAGGCGATGATCGCATCATATCCGCCTTTGTTTGCCATGGCCTGAACGGCAAGCGGTAACTCATAGGCACCGGGGACCCATATAATCTCGATATCTCCATCACTGGCGCCATGACGTTTTAAAGTATCCACTGCACCGCTTAATAAACTTTCAGTAATAAAACTATTAAAACGCGCGACAACTATTCCAAACTTGCTGTTGCGACAAACCATATCGCCTTCAATTGTTTTTAAACTACTCATCGTTAACCTTCATCTCGGTAATTAACATATTCAACCACTTCCAGATCAAAACCTGACAGTGCATGCATTTTTTTCGGCGCACTTAACACGCGCATTTTACGAACACCCAGGTCGGTCAGTATCTGCGCGCCTAAACCAAAGGTCCGAAGATCAGCACCTGATTCGGTTTGCGGTAAGTCTTCATCGGCATCCTGGGCGGCGTAATTCTTTAATTGGGTAATTAATTTTTCGTTATCTTCGGGTAAGCGAAGTAATACGACTATTCCATTCCCTTCTTTCTCGATTCGCTCCAATGCATCATTCATCGACCAGCTACAGCCTTTGCGCGTATTTGCAAAGGCGTCACAGAGCGGATTTTCGACATGTACCCGAACCAGGGTCGGCGTACTACGATTAACTTCACCTTTTACCAAAGCAAGATGAATGACATCGTCATTGACATTACGGTATGAATGCATACGAAAATCACCATACTGAGTTGGCATGTCACAGACGCTAATCCGCTCAACTGATTTTTCATAGTGCATACGGTAATGGATTAGATCCGCAACCGTACCGATCTTGATATCGTGTTTTTTGGCAAATTCTTCTAATTGCGGACGACGCGCCATGGTGCCATCATCGTTTAAGATCTCGACAATAACCGCCGCGGGCTCTAAACCGGCCATGCGTGCCAAATCTGATCCAGCTTCAGTATGCCCCGCTCGGGTTAACACCCCACCGGGTTGCGCCATCAACGGAAAAATATGTCCCGGTTGAACTAAATCCGAAGGTTTCGCCTCTTCAGCGACCGCACTCAGTACTGTCGCGGCACGATCAGCGGCTGATATCCCCGTGGTCACGCCTTCTGCGGCCTCGATCGAAACGGTAAAATTGGTGCCATGTCGATCATTAGTGCTACTCACCATTAACGGCAAACGTAAACGTTCACAACGTTCTTTGGTCATGGTCAGGCAAATCAGGCCCCGACCGTACATGGCCATAAAGTTGATCGCTTCAGGCGTTGCCTTCTCGGCGGCCATAATCAGATCGCCTTCATTTTCGCGATCTTCATCGTCCATCAGGATCACCATTTTACCCTGACGGATATCTTCGATGAGCTCTTCTACTGTGTTCAATCGTGATGCCAAAACAAACTCACTTTACACTTTATCTAGTCGGCTACTGCTCGCGCTGTAAAGCCCTACCGGCTAGGGTGGGAAAATCAAAATCGATAGTAATTTGAGCTGCGCAGTCTACTTGATAAAGCCATTTTCTGCGAGAAATTCCTTGCTAATCAGCCCTGTATCGGCCAATTTTGCCGGATTTCCGGTGAGCAGTCGCTCCAGATAACGGGCAATCAGGTCCACTTCAAGATTAACCTGGGTACCGGCCTGATACTCGCCCATGACCGTTTGCTGCAAGGTATGGGGCACGATATTGAGATCAAACACACTGCCCGTGATTGAATTAACCGTAAGACTGGTTCCGTCGACACAAATTGAGCCCTTTTGGGCAATGTAGTGAGCAAGTTCATCAGGCGCCTTGATCTGAAAATGCTCGGAACGACCTGCCGGTTCACGTAAAACGACTTCGCCGATGCCATCAACATGGCCGCTGACCAGATGCCCACCAAGTCGCGTGGTTGGGGTTAATGCTTTTTCAAGATTGACCTTTTGCCCAATTTGATAATGCAGCAGACCAGTTTTATCCAGTGTCTCTTTAGAGACATCCGCCCAGAATCCATCCCCTGGTAACTCGACCGCGGTTAAACACACGCCATTAACGGCAATGCTATCGCCCAGTTGCACGTCTGCTAAGTCCAACTTTCCGGTTTGTATATATAGGCGGGTATCTTCACCCTTTGGCTGTATCTGGGCCACTTCCCCGACGGCCTGTATAATTCCAGTAAACATATTTCGTCGCTATTTCACTATATAGTCTGGTGTATAAGTTAACCGCACATCGTTACCGAGTATGCGAGTCGATTTCAAGTTTAATTCTATTCTATCTGACATTGAATTTAGGTGAGGTAAACGAAACAGACCACGCGCCTGATCACCCATGACGACCGGCGCCATATAAACAATAATTTCGTCAATGAGCTTTTCCTCTAACATTGCACCACTAAGTGTTGCACCGGTTTCCAACAAGACTTCATTCACTTCCAGTTCGTTTAGATAATCCATCATCGCATGTAGATCAACACGGTTCTTCACTTTAGGTAGCGTAATCACTTTTGCACCCGCTCGCGTTAATTGATCAATCGCGTACTCATCATCACTGCAGGTTAATATATGAGTTTGTCCCGATTGTTTTAAAATTTTTGCAGCCACTGGGGTACTTAAATTGGTATCAATAATGATCCGTTCGGGTTGTCGTTCGGTATTTTCAAGCCGGACGGTCATTGCCGGATCATCCGCTAAGATTGTCCCCGCGCCAGTGACGATCGCCGAACTTTGCGCACGCAAGCCTTGCACATCTAAACGCGCGGCTTCACTCGTGATCCATTTACTTGTCCCATCCGCCATCGCGGTACGACCATCCACACTCATCGCCAGCTTATTTCGAACATAGGGCCGTGATGTTTTCATGCGCTGAATAAAACCTGGATTCAATTCATGTGCCTGAATTTCAAGTAAACCCACTTCGGCAATGATCCCCGCATTGGTCAGCTGTTGTAAGCCGTTACCGGCCACATTAGGGTTTGGATCCTGCATGGCTGCCACCACACGTTCTACCTTGGCGGCTATCAGTGCATCCGTACAAGGCGGGGTTTTACCTTGGTGACAACACGGCTCGAGACTGACATAAACGGTCGCCGCTTCTGCTCGTTGCCCGGCCGCAGCAAGCGCATTGACTTCAGCATGAGCCTCGCCTGCTTTTTGATGCCAACCTTCACCAACAATGGTGCCCTTATTAACGACAACACATCCTACGCGTGGATTTGGATCCGTTGTATACAAGCCCCGTTTTGCTAATTGAATAGCTCGCGACATAAATCGATGATCATCTGCAGAAAAGGCCATCGCGTTATTTTTCATCATCGGGTAATAAAGAGTGTTGTCTTTTTTTCAGCTCTGGAGACGGCACATTTTTTAATTTTTCGATTTCTTCCTCAAAGGCATTTACATCCTGGAAACTACGATAAACAGAAGCAAAGCGAACATAGGCTACTTGATCGATATCACGCAATTCGTCCATGACTAAACTGCCAATCGCCTGCGAATCGAAATCGCGTTCACCTTTGGCGCGTACCTTTTTCATAATATGATTGATCGCCGCTTCAATACTTTCACTCATAATAGGACGTTTTTCCAGGGCACGTACAATACCGGACCGTAATTTTTCTTCATCAAAAGGTTCACGACGGCCATCGGACTTTATAATGTGTGGCATGACCAATTCGGCTGTTTCGTAGGTGGTGAATCGTTCATTACAACTCAAACATTCACGGCGACGGCGCACCATCGAACCTTCACTCGCTAAACGGGAGTCGATCACTTTGGTATCGTTAGCTGCACAAAACGGACAATGCATTCTATAACCTCAACAACAAATCGCACCTTCTTTGCTTCCTACCAGATACAACCCAATTCCTTCTCCCATAATTAAATAGCGAGATAGTTAGGATGCACCCTCTATTAACTATTTTGAGGGGCATGTAAAGGGAATCGAAACCTAAAAGCTAACTTTAAATAAATTATTTTTTCTACCTAAGAAATTGTATTAAGCGAAAATATATTAAGCGAAATTGTATTATTCAATCTCTATTTAATCCGCATACACCGGCAAACGTTTACAGACTTCGAGCACTTTTTGCTTCACCGCATCGATAGTCGACTGGTTACTTACATCGTCCAGGACATCGCACATCCAGTTTGCTAAATTTTTGGCTTCGGCCTCTTTAAACCCCCGGGTTGTAATCGCAGGGGTACCGATACGAATACCACTGGTCACAAATGGTGATT
>CAMYMO010000367.1 GCA_947259425.1 uncultured Ectothiorhodospiraceae bacterium
CAGAATTTTAGGGCGTAACAATGTCTTATATTTCTTGTAGTGAGTAAATCATTGAAGGTACGGTAATGTTCTTTTTCGTGAGAGAGCATTTCTTCCAGTTTTTTTACAATATCAAGATAAAATAGTTTTGCGACAAGTAATTGAAATTTGTAAATGTTAATAGCACCATATTCGCCTGCATGGTCTACTCTAATAATTCTTTCAATTTCCTTCATTTTTTACTTATTTTTAAAGGTAAAGTTTAACGGCGGTTGAGCCAACTAGCGCGATGAAAGTTGCGGGTTGATGTCAAAATAGGGGTACATCGCTATGTTTCTGTATTTAATATTGTTATGAATTTTCTTTAATCCAATCAATCATAGAGTTAAGCATAGGATAGCAAGGTCTATTTGATAATAGAAACATAAAGTTAATTAGACAGGCATCTGTGCCTTTATGTTATTTAGTTGCCTTCCTAATTAGGCAATTTTGGCACATTTAATGGTTAGATTCCCGGATTTTATACAACATTTCTATACACGATACCGTTAAATGACAGCAATATTAAGTGTTGCTAATTACTCATATTTAACTGGCTAACGCAGAAGGCTGCTTAAATAGTACTTTTAACCCGCGGATGTGTCAGACTAAATGTCGGTTTTTGAGAAATAAATCTTGCTTATGTTATGGCTTTTTCTAAACGAGTGAGCAGAATGATTGTTTTCTAACCCTAATAACGCTTGAACGAGTAGGCCTGACTAAGCTAATGTTCTGGTATGAGTTTTCAATTGAACAGCAGACAGCTGGTCTTACGCCGCGATACCGCAACCGGCATGACGCTTGTCGGCTGGGATGCCGAGTTACCGCTCGGACGGTTTGAACACCTTGAGCTGATCTGCGAATCGGATAAAAACCGCTTGCCAGAATGTGATAGTGAGGATTATGTCGCCTATCAATCAGCCCTTCATCAAGCACGCCAGGCAAACAAGCTGTTAATAGAACAACAGTTTCGAGAGCATCGGTCAAAGGGATATTATCTGGTCCCGTTTGAACTTGCCACTCACCAGGACGCCATGCAGGCTGATTGTTTCGGTAATTTTTCCACCGCAGCTACGCAACTTCAATACCAACTCACGCACAATCGTAAACATATCTGGGCGGTTACCCGGGGAAATCGTATTGTGCACGTGCGTGCACGTTATCCACTAAAAGATTTGGATGAATTTACTTATCAGGTCTGGTATCACAAGCAACGATATGAGCTGGGCGAATTAGATGGTACGTTATTGGAAGGTTATCTGATTATTTGTGAGAGTGGTTTATGGTTTGAATCGATATGATTATCCCTTATAACGAATTATCGGAAGACGCATTGCAAGCCCTGATAGAAGATTTTGTTACCCGTGATGGTACCGATTATGGTCAGGATGAAATGAGCCGTCAGGAAAAATCCGCGCACCTATTAGAACTATTAAAAACAGGTGAACTATTGATAAGCTATAATGAAGAATCTGAAACTTGTGGGCTTGTGACAAAGGAAGAGCTGAAAAATTAATAGTGGGGATTAGCGGAATACGGTAATATAATATAAACGTATTTAATGTTAATTAGTGACAAGACAATTGAGTAGATAATTTTTATTCGACAGATGATCCTGATCAAGTTGGATAAACATAGCCTATGCTACTCTTTTAAATGTAATCTCATTTGAGGACGATTTAATGTACACACTGGATGAACTGGAAAAGCAAAATAATGAAATCATTGAACTGTGTGATGTCTTGTGTGTGTTATTGAAAGAGCCGTCACTTTATAATAATGTATTTGCAATTGAGCTAATGAATCGCTTTAAAGAAAAAGTCTGGATGCACCTGGTTTTTGAAGATAACACGATTTATTCTGAATTATCGCAACATCCCGATGCCGATGTTAGTGTAGTTGTTAATGAATTTCATCAGAGTGGCCGCACAATAAAAAGACAGTTTTCAGCTTTTATTCGTAACTGGAAAAAGTATGTTGAAAGTGGCAAAGAACATGATTCGATTCATAGCGATTGCAGTGATATATTTACCTTGATTCGTGAGCGTGTCCGCTATGAAAATGATAAGATATTTCCGCTTGTGAAACGATTGCACGCAGCATAATAGTCAAAAAGGGAGCTATGCTCCCTTTAGTGACTAAAGATAATATTTAGATTATTTGTCTTAAATACGAGTGATGCTAACAATCATCCCGGGATTATCAAATCGATGTGATTGGTTCAAGACGGATGTCGCTAATCCATCATCAGCTGTGACTACTCCTCCATGCAGTCGTACAACATCATTGATATCGGTACGGCCAGCATTAAAACCTTCACCACCATCAGCCGGTCCTGGCATGCTGCCAGCAGACTCACTATTTAACTCGCTTCCTGCATCGTAAACATATGCATTCAGCGTAACTGTGTCACCGCTGGCAAGTGCGGAGACATCAATAGAACGTAAGCCGGCAAAGGCATCATTGGTGTTGACTAACATGGTGGCAATGGTTAATCGTGTTTGTGATGCACTGCTCGCGGTGATGTTGATCGTTTCACTTGCAGCGGGAGCGATTGCGCCTGAACCGGATACAAATTCCGTGTTGCCACTAAGTGATGCGGCCAGTTCAGCGTTAGAGCCACCTTCTGCCAGGTTTTCCAGCGCCACAGACGCAGCACTACCCACCTCCCAGGCCGAATAGTTATCACTGTGAGAAATCACGGCAACGGGTGATAAAGGTTGATTGTTAGTTGCATTAATGACATCAATTTCAAAACTGGCTAAGGGTGGAGGATTATCATTACCACCACATGCGACAAACATGAAACCGGTGACAACGAGCCATATTGTTTTAACACCTAATTTTATAAATAAACGGATCATGGTCTACCTCCTTAGTTAACCGTAACGCTGACACGTGCTACCGGGTTCAGCCATCGATGTACGGTATTATCCAGGTCACTGTTGCCGGCGGTGGCTTGATCATCACCAAGTGCACCGCGATGAATGTGTACGGTCGTATTTGCATCCGCACCGGCTGCACCACCCGTGCCCCCACTGCCTGCCAAACCACCTGGGTCGGCGGGAATACCTGCGACACCAGGCGCACCACCGGCACCAGGATTTAATAACTCATCATTAGCTTCGGTACCGGCATCGTAGGCATTAAGATAATAATGGTAGGTACCAGCTGTTGTCGGGATGTCGATGGCATCCAATCCCATAAAGGCATCATTTGTCGGCAATAACATTGAGACAACAGACAGTTTTGTATTTGCCGGTGAGCTATCAGTATTTAGTGTGACGGTTACACTCGCCGCTGCCATTAATGGCGCACCGGTATTAGTATGCGTTGCACTTATTCCATCCAAATCCGTTTCCAAACCGGTTAGGGCGCCACCTTCTGCCATGGCCTGAAGATTGGTTGATGCAGGTTGACCGACGTCGAATAAATTACCGTTCGCATCATGTGCTGCGACGAGAATGGGTGTAAATGCCATGCCATGCGTGAGATTAGTCACGGTAATTGACAGGTCCTGTGCTAAAACGGGAGCCGAACTTAACGCTGTTGTTAGCGCTGATGCTAGAGCGAGCTTTTTCATGATCTTCCTTCCATTTGTAGTTGGTTTGTCGACAACATAAAGGTGAAAGATCACGTAAATCTAACGAATGTATAAAGGATTCATTGCAAAATTATCACGAGGTACTTAGATGTAATAGAGGGTAATAAAATGTATACCGACTTGGGACCAGTAGGTCCGCATAAATAGCTCGAGTAGATTAACCAAATACTGGTCCGTACCCCAAGGGATATTGGCAATAGAGAAGAGTGCGGTTGTAACTAGCGATACCTTTGCCGTAATCCCATTTATCGGATGACCTATTTTCCGTTCAAGATTCTTTGCCAATTTACTCGCACATGACCATTTAGTTGTTAAACTATAGATATACTATTGAAATGGGTTACACGAGCATTAGAAAATCGGTGAAATAGGTAACACGGTAATGAAGGATCAATACAGTTTATCCCGTCGTCATTTTTTGCAGTTACTCGCCTTGGGTATTAGTGGGGGTATCGGAGGACTTATTAGGCCACGGTATGCGCAGGCCGGTCCGGGGACATTGATAAAAAAAGCCATTCCTTCCAGTAATGAACGTATCCCGGTGATCGGGTTAGGGAGTTCACGAACCTTTAATGTGGGGGATGATCCCGTCGGTTTGGAAAATGTGACCGATGTTATGCGTCATTTTTTTAATGCTGGTGGTACGATGATTGATTCCTCGCCCATGTATGGATCATCACAACCGGCCATAGGCTATGCCCTGGATAAATTGGCGAAAACAAAAGAAGTTTTTTCGGCTGATAAGGTTTGGACATGGGAAACAGACATGGGGCCAGAGCAAATTGAACGATCCAGACAGTTCTGGAAGGTTGATTCATTTGATCTAATGCAAGTACATAACCTGGTCGAATGGCAAGTGCATATTAAAACATTGTTTCGCATGAAACAGCAGGGGAAGCTCCGTTATGTCGGTATTACCACGTCACATGGGCGACAGCATGATGAACTTGAAGCCGTTATGCAGACTGAGCCACTGGATTTTGTGCAGTTTAGTTACAACATAATCGATCGTGAAGTCGAACGTAGATTATTACCGTTGGCTAAAAAACGTGGTATTGCTGTAATCATAAACCGACCCTTTCAACGTGGTGATTTAATCGACGAACTTCAAGGCAAACCATTGCCCAACTGGGCAAGCGATATCGATTGCAAAACCTGGCCAGCATTTTTATTAAAGTTTATTGTCTCACATCCAGCGGTGACCTGTGCTATTCCAGCCACCACACAAGTTGAGCATGTGAAAGAAAATATGCGGGCGTGTTATGGTCCGTTGCCCAATAAAGAAATGCGAGGGCGCATGATTGACTATGTCGAAAAAATAATCTGACTTAGATGGCCATTTATGGGCGACCTGACAAGTTATCGTTTTTCCGATTTTATCCTGTTTTCACAAACAGTCTATTACCGCCAATTTGAAATTTATAATCTTGCGATCTGGCCACTGCATTTAGTGGCCTTGTTATGTTCGTTTGTGATTATCTATGCACTTTGGAAAAAGCCAGTTTGGGCTGGGCGATGTATTGCTGCAATACTTGTATTGAGTTGGTTATGGGTGGCATGGGCTTTTTTATATGAACGTTTTTATCAAATTCATGTTGTCGCGAATTGGTATGCGTTGGTTTTTGTTTTACAAGCAGGTTTTATCGCTTGGTATGGTTTGATAAACAACCAATTTAAGATTTTCGTGAAAAGTGCACTCAGAATAAAAATTGGATTTGGACTGTTATTGATAAGCTTTATCTTGTATCCATTTTTTCCCTATTTAAGCGGCCGAAGTTGGCAACAATTTGAAATGTTTGCCCTTGCGCCCGATCCAACGGTATTGGCGACATTGGCAATTTTGCTTATCTATAAATCGCCTAAAAGTCTTTCTGTAATACCGATCATATGGGTGTTTGTAAGCGGTATGACTTTATATGTCATGTGACGGTAGAGAAATTAGCCGCAAAACGCATTGCGGCCGAACAGGCTAAGTATAAAAAATTTTAAGCATTGAGCTTTAAATTAAGTTAATCCTTTACCTATACTTAGGTATGCGTACAACTATTCTGGTTTGTAGTTTACTTATCGCGGTTTTTCCGGGTACTGCCCATGTCAAAGAGTCGGAAAAGAGAATGGAGCTTGAAACAAGTGTTTGCGGGCTAAAAGAGCCGTTTCTATTCTGGTTATGGAGCAGCATGGCGGGTAGTGCGAATGCGTCTCGCCTGGAGGGACTGGAAGGTGTCAAGGATATCTCGTTTACCAGCATAGATGGCCGAATATTACGGGGTTACCAGCTTAGCAGCCGATTAGACCAAGCCAGAGGTTATATTTTGGTGTTGCAAGGCAATGCAATCCTGGCTGATCAGTTAATTGGTGAATTTACTCGATATGCAAACGCTGGTTACGATGTCTACATCTATGACTATCGAGGTTATGGTCGCTCACAAGGTAAACGCCGCCTTAAGGCTATGGTGAGTGATGTTCAGGAAATAATTTCGGCGCTTAATCATGAATCCTATCAACGACGTCTGGTTTATGCTTTTTCGTTTGGCGGTATTGTTTTGATGGATGGTCTTAATAATGACCTGAAACTGGACCGGGTGGTAGTCGATTCCTCGCCGAGTCGGTTGTCAACTTATGGGTGTCCGCAACATTTTGATCCGGTTAGTCACTTACCTGATGACAGTTCTGATTTTCTGTTTATCTCGGGACAGCGTGATACCGTTGTTACCCCGTCAATGACAAAAGAACTATTGACTCAGGCAGCAGAACGGCAAGCCAGCATCGTTAGCGATGTGGAATTTGCACATCCTTTTATGGAGACTGAACCTGTTCTACATCAACAACGCATGGATATGATTTATAAATTTCTAGTACAGCGGTAACAAATTTTTAATGAAAACCATTATGTGATAATTAAATCGTAAATGAGATTATTAATGTAAAGATATTTTATAGTCTATTTAATTTAGATTAGAAATTTAATGAAGTCGGGATTGCAACTATATAATGCTGAAGACATTTAGTATTCGAAGGTGAACAAGATAAATGTTGCTTGATAATTATTGTTATTATTTGTATAATTTTTTATCGGTGACATTAGTTGTTATCAAATAATAATTAATAATTTAATTAAACCTAAAGGACTAAGGGGGAACACGATGGAACGTATCCAGTATCTATTCTTTTCTATTGCGTTAATATTAATTACGGCCTGTGGTGGCGGAGGTGGTGGTACGCCTGTTGATGCTGATCCCACTGCAGATGCAGGTCCTAATCAAACTGTTCTAATCAATGATGGTGTAACGCTTGCGGGTTCGGGTTCGGACGCGGAAGGAGCGGTGACATTCGGTTGGACTCAAGATTCAGGTACTTCCGTAAGCCTGTCAGATACCACTATAGCTGGCCCAACCTTTACCGCACCGACGATAACAGGCAGTGACACGTTAGTATTAAGACTCACGGTTACTGACTCAGCGGGAAATACGGCAATCGATACGGTAGAAATTACCGTGAACGAAATAGATACGCCACCAACCGCCAATGCTGGACCCGATCAAACAGTGAATGAAGATGACTTAGTTACGCTAGCAGGCACAGGTAGTGATGCCGAAGGCGCGGTTACTTATAGCTGGGCACAAACGGGAGGAAGTATTAATGTTACTTTATCAGACGCGACGATTGCGAATCCCACGTTTACTGCGCCAATGGTTACCAGTACCGAAGTTCTGGAGTTCACCTTAACCGTCACAGATACGGCAAGCGCTACAGCAACAGATATCGTTTTAATAACAGTGAATGATGGTTCAACACCCCCTCCGACTACAGCAGAGACCTATCTATTTTATACAAACAGTTTGAATGCGGTCGACCCGGCAACACCCGCTTCGCCGATTTTAATTGAACCTACGGCTAATCTTGTGAATGATGTGATAACATCAACTGCATCAGTGATAAGAACGGCGAACCTGGATTCAAGTGCCAGGACAATTACAGGTGACCATGCACATGCCGTGATCTATCCCAAGACGGATGGCCGTTTCTATAGAGTAAGTGCATTAAAAAGTGGTTCGCTTACCCCAGTGATAGTATCGAATGAGACGCAGGCTGATCAGATGTGTACCCACCGGCTTGCATCAGATCGTGAGACTACTGATTTTGCCGATGTAAACAATTCACAATACCTCTATATCATGCCGGGTGCAGACACTGTCTGTGGAAACGCAGACGATGTCTGGAAGATGATACGTCTGGGCATGAGTGCAGCGGAAGCCCCGGTTATTGCGAAACCGGCTATAGCCTCCTTACATGATGATACGACCGGAGCGATTTCAGGGTGGTTAGTGCATGATGTTAATGCCGGGGAGTTGCAACGATGTGATCAGAATTTTGCTAACTGTAGCCTGGTTAGCGCGGTGACTGATGAGGTTGACACGAAGATTGATATCTATGACCAAGTGTTGTTGGAGATTGATGGCGAATTGTTTATGTATGATGGTGCTACCAATACGCTTTCAATGAGTTTATTAACGCTTACAACACCTACGTTTCTTAGTTCACCGGTTTCGACCGATGGAACCAATATCTATTTTGGTTATGCGACGGATTTATATCAACTCCCGATTGATGGTAGTGCCGTTGCAACGGTATTGCAGGACGAAGCCAGTGATGTACAGCGAGTTGAACCGGGTGTTTCGAATATGATCTACCAGGTCGGAACCAGTGGATCAGGCGTCGAGATCAAATCAGTACCTAAAACCGGTGGAACACCAGTGAGCCTGGTCACCGTGACGGGGACAGATGATCTTATAATGATGTTTGTAAATGGTAATAAAGTTTATTACAACATCCGTAATACTATTATTTCGAGTAGTTCGTTTGAAATTATTCCAACATTTGCCGGCAGCGTGAATGAAGACAATACTGGCAAAGCAGAGATAGCAGATGCAGCCTGGATTGGCTTTACATTTAAGACAACCTATAACATTGATACCACGGTAAGTACGGGAAATTTCCTAGAAAATGTTATTCTGGCCGAAGGTTATGATATAGCGGGTACAGGTGGTTCGTATGCGGGTGCGACGATTACTGTTTATGATGCTGCAACTGCCGCTGTTGGCGCGCCCATGGGTACCCTGGCGACGGCGGAAAACCTGCCTTTCTTTAACTGCTTTGGCTTTGGAGTGGATTTGTTGTGTACCGCAAGTATTGATATCAATCCTGCTCCGACACCACCAGCATTAGCATTTCAGTCAGATGTATACTATATGAATGTCACTACTGCTAATTCGTTAACCCGAGTAACCAGTACACAAGATGAGAATGAGATTGTATTATTTTAATTAGATGAAAGTTGGATAG
>CAMYMO010000368.1 GCA_947259425.1 uncultured Ectothiorhodospiraceae bacterium
AACAAAGCAATCAGGAATTAAACAAACGCAAGACCGAGATGTACTGGTCGCAACGAATATCTAAAGCCATTGACGAAGACGATTTTCAACTATATGCACAGGAAATTTTATCTGTTGTTAGCGAGAATCGAACCAGGAAAAATTACGAAATATTGTTACGTCTTGAGGACAACGAAAATCAAATAATCACACCCAATATATTTTTACCCGCTGCCGAACGATTTTCATTAACCTCGGCAATAGATAAGTGGGTGATAGCTAAAACTTTACATACTATTTCAGCTCATAATCTCGACCCGAATTTATTCAAGTTCAGCATTAACCTTTCCGGCCAATCACTCAATACCCATGACATGCTCGGTTATATCATTAATACCTTAGAAGAGACGGCAGTTTCAGCCAATATGATTCAGTTCGAGATTACCGAAACGATGGCCATCTCCAATTTGTCTATCGCCCGAAAATTCATTTCTGTCCTGAATGGCCTGGGCTGTGAATTTGCATTAGATGATTTTGGTAAGGGGTTAAGTTCATTTACTTATTTAAAACATATACCTGTCAATGCCTTAAAAATTGATGGTAGTTTTATTCGAGATATTATAAATGACCCGGTCAGTATCACTTTCGTGAACTCTATTAATGAAATCGCCCATGCCATGGACCTGGAAACAACCGCTGAATATGTCGAAAACGAATCTATTTATAACGAAATTATAAGATTAAATGTCGATTATATTCAGGGTAACTTTATTTCACCGGCCGTTCCGTTACAAACCATATTAAAATCTTAATCGTTCCAGGCTTCAGATGTGCCTGGGCGTTTAACCAGCATCTATAACTACTACTCTATAATCTATACAATATTACTTAAAATAATTTACTAATTGATTTTTATCCAACAGAAACACACCGCTCCCTCCATATTCAAAATCCAACCACATAAAGGGAACATCAGGAAAGGTTTTTTCTAAAATTGTTTGGCTATTACCAACCTCGACGATCAAAACCCCATCATCATCAAGATGGTCAGCCGCTTCATTCAAAATAATCCGCACACAATCTAATCCGTCATCGCCCGATTTCAAGCCTATTTCAGGTTCATGTTTATATTCATCAGGCAGATTATTGTACTCTTCAGCACTGACATAAGGCGGGTTGCTAACGATGATATCGTATTTTTTATCGGCTAGTTGAGCAAACACATCCGATTTTATAATATTGACCCGCTCTTCGAGTTTTAGCTTTTCTCTATTCTTTAGTGCGATTTCAATGGCATGATTATCAATATCAACAGCATCAACCTGTACGTCTTGCAGGTAATAAGCACAGCTTAAGGCAATACAGCCACTACCCGTACCGATCTCTAGAATAGAATGTATATTGCTACGCTTAATCCAGGGTTGAAATTCTGACTCGATCAATTCAGCAATCGGTGAACGGGGCACCAAAACCTTTTCATCGACATAAAACGGTAACCCACAAAACCAGGCTTCATTGACTAAATATGCTGCGGGTATTTTTTTATCGATACGTAACTGCAATAAAGAATAAATGTTCTGGTTCTGCTCGTCGCTAAGTAATGTATCACCCTCAAATCCCGACAAGTCAAAATCGGTTTTTAATGCATAAGCTAACAAATAAACTGTTTCAGAGACTGAATCACTGGTGCCATGACCATAAAATAACTCGGCATCTGAAAATTGTTGTTCAGTCCAGTCGATCCAGCCGGCAATGGTATTGGGTTGGGACATGCTATTAAGCGTCAGTGGGTTTTTTGGCGTGTTTAGGTCGAAATGCTTTAACGACATGTTCATTGGCCTCTATGTATGGCCCTTCGATCAAGTCGATACAATAAGGTATTGCCGGGAAAACCGCATTTAAACAATCATCTATTGCAGAAGGTTTTCCGGGTAAATTTAAAATCAGGCAACGGTTGCGGATGCCGGCAATCTGTCGTGACAAGATAGCGGTCGGGACAAACTTCAATGACACTGCCCGCATTTGTTCGCCAAAACCATCCAGAATTTTCTGACAAACCGCTTCGGTCGCTTCCGGGGTAACATCACGTGGTGCCGGCCCGGTACCTCCTGTGGTAACAATCAAACAACAACCCTGCTCTTCTAACTCAATCAGGGCCGATTCTATCTGTTGCTGTTCATCGGGAATAACTTTTGCGATAGCTTGCCACTCATTTTTTATGGCATGCGACATCCAGCTCTGCATTGCAGGCCCACCTAAATCTTCATACTCACCTTTACTGGCCCGATCCGAAACAGTAACAAACCCAATTTTTATCATATGATTTTCCAAACTATGCTGTTAAACATAATCATTGTTATGGCTTAAATGTGTTAACGCTATAAAATAATTCAGCGAGATAATTCGCCTCTTTATTAAACAAGATTAAGAGATATCTGCCAGGGTATCCGCCAATCGAACAGGTTGACGTTTAGAACCCCAGGTTCCGGGCTTCTCGTCAAAATGACCGGCGCAAATAGTATCACATTTTGGACAGCGCGCATCCGCACTCAACTTGTATTCCAGAATTTGATACCAGTCACGAACAATCAAGGTCTCACCGCATCCGGAACAAAAAGTAGTATCACCCTGTTTGTCATGGACATTTCCGGTATAGACATAATTAAGACCTGCAGTTATCCCAATCTCACGCGCCCGGGTTAATGTACTCGCGGGCGTCGACTCAATATCCATCATCTTCCAGTCCGGGTGAAAGGCTGTAAAGTGGATGGGTACATCCGAGCCTAAATGGTCTGCCACCCATTTACACATCTGTTCAAGTTCGCTATCCGAATCGTTCTCTCCCGGAATCAATAAGGTCGTTAACTCTAACCAGACCCTGGTTTCGTGTTTTATGTATTGCAGGGTATCGAGCACAGTATGCAGATCACCACCGGCTATCTTGCGATAAAAACGTTCGGTAAAGGCCTTGAGGTCGACGTTGGCCGCATCCATGTGCTGATAAAATTCGCGTCGCGGTTCCGGACAGACATAACCGGCCGTCACCGCAACCGTTTTAATATCGTGTTCCTTACAGGCAACAGCTGCATCAATCGCATATTCATGAAAAATAACCGGATCGTTATAGGTGAAGGCAATACTCTTACAACCATGTTGTTTCGCTGCAGCCGCTAATTTTTCCGGGCTGGCGGCATCCGCCAGGGTATCCACCTCGCGTGATTTACTCATATCCCAATTCTGACAAAATTTACAGGCCAGATTACAACCCGCCGTACCAAACGATAAAACCGAACTGCCGGGATAAAAATGGTTTAAGGGTTTCTTTTCAATCGGATCAATACAAAAACCACTCGAGCGACCATAAGTCGTGAGAACCATTTGATCATGCAAACGGCCACGCACAAAACACAGACCACGTTGCCCCTCGCGCAGCTTACAGTAGCGGGGACACAGATCGCATTGAATCCGTTTATCCTCTAACCAATGCCAATATTTGACTGGTTTCGCGTTTTGATCAGTGATTAAGGCATCTGACATATTCGTACTCTCTCGATTGAAGGGTTTATGATATATACTATATATATGTAAATGGGCACAACTGATCAGATTTCAATCGATGGACTAGCTAAATGAGCCAAAATATTCGACAAGCTGCGGTAGCGGGAATGTTCTACCCTTCCGCCCCTGGTGAACTTGCCTCAACCATATCGGCCTTATTTCAAACGGCAGCGGCAGAATCTGGCGCTGACAAGTCTCTCTGTCCAAAAGCAATTATTGCCCCACATGCCGGTTATATCTATTCTGGTCCTACTGCGGCTATGGCCTACCAATGTTTACAGGCATGCCATAAACAATACAATAAAGTCGTTTTATTAGGACCATCACATCGCGTCGCGGTCAATGGCCTAGCCTTGAGCAGTGCCGATACCTACCAGACCCCCCTGGGCGTCATTCCACTTGATATCGACACAATTAAAGCCTTAGCCACTTATGATTTTGCCTCCATCAACGATCTGGCCCACCGTGATGAACACAGCCTTGAAGTACATTTGCCTTTTTTACAATCGACACTCGATGAATTTAGTTTAGTACCAATTGTAGTCGGCGAAATTAACCCGGAAAATATCGCTAAAATATTAGACCGATTTGAAAATGAGCCGCATACTTTAATCGTCATCAGTACCGACTTAAGTCATTTTCATGAATACAATGAAGCGCGTCAACGCGATCAAAATACATCAACCGCGATCCTTAACTATGATTACAATGCCATAGGTTACCATGATGCCTGTGGACGCAATCCAGTTAACGGCGCACTTTATTGGGCACAGCAACATCACCACCCAATAAAATTAATTGATATACGTAATTCTGGGGATACTGCCGGTGACAAAGATCGCGTGGTGGGTTATGCCGCTTACCATATTTATAACTAATGCTCAGCGAACACAACAGACAAGTACTTACTAACCTCGCACAGGATTCGATTCAATACGGGCTGGGTCATCACCGACCGCTCGAGGTCGAACTAAATGACTATCCTCCCGAATTAACAGATACCAAAGCCAGTTTCGTCACCTTAAAAATAAAGAATAATCTACGCGGTTGCATTGGAACATTAGAAGCTCATCGGCCTTTGGTCGTTGATGTATCGCACAATGCCTTTGCTGCGGCCTTTAAAGATCCCCGCTTTGCACCGGTAAACGAACAGGAATTTACCCAACTGCAATACCATATATCCGTGTTAACGATTCCGGAACCGATGACCGTTGTCGATGAAGAAGACCTGTATAGCCAGTTGCAACCCGGTAAAGATGGAATTGTATTATCAGACGGACACTATCGAAGTACGTTTTTACCAAGTGTCTGGGAATCACTCACCACACCGCAATCGTTTATTCAACAATTGAAACTAAAAGCTGGACTTGATGCACATCACTGGTCAGACAGCATTCGTTTTGAACGCTACAAGGTAGAAGAGTTTTAATCACTCTTTCGTCATTCCCACAAACCCGTCATACCCGCAGGGCACTTTTCCCGCGGAGGCGGGAATCTAGATTTTAGAAAACTATTTATGGATTCCCGCTTCCACAGGAAAAGTGCCCTGAGGGTATGACCGGTAGCGGGTAATTTGCACGGTGGGCTATACACACATGATATGTCGAATAAATGTATGTAACGGGACAGCTGAAATGACTAATTTTATTGTGTCAAACATTTACCAACCGATTCAGCCAAACAGGTTTGCCCTGTGATCCAAATCGTGTTTTTTAATGTCGCATCCTTAAACTCAGTATTATTTAACGTCGCACCGGTTAAATTAGCATAAGATAAATTCGCCCCATTAAAGTTAACATTACTTAAGTCCGCGTTTCGTAAATCAGCACCGATTAACCGTGTTCGGCTTAAGTTAACGAAGCTAAGATTTGCATTGCGTAAATTGACATAAGATAAATCAGCTTGCTTGATACTCGAGCCCACCAGGTTTGCCGACTCCAGATTGGCATTGGCCAACTGCGCACGATTTAAATTACTGTTCAGGCTTTGCAAGCCCACAAACTGACAGTTTCGCCAATTCACATTTGCCGCCGCCGGCGATGAACATTGTGCGGCTTCCTGTTCAGGGGTCGGCAACATAAAACCGGCTGCGACACCCAGCGTCAAAATAACGACCACGAGGATAATACCCATCAAACTTTTATCGCGGCGTATTTTATTTTGTGCCAGCACTGATTCACGATGTTCCCGATATTCCGATGCCGTAAACGACTCCTCATCGCGCCGTCCAGGTCCAACGCGCTCCGCATCTTCGCCTTCACGACGCTCAAAACGGCGTTCATCCGCCCAGCGTTTTGCTGCCTCGATGCGCTCCTCACGGTTCTCAACATTTCGGCCAAGCTTGAGTACATCGGGGATCAGCTCAGCACAAGTGCGCACCACCACCCAGTCTTCCTTATCCTTACTGGCCTGATCGTTAAGCCCAATGCGGCCGAGCAAAATAGATTGCTGAATCTGCCCGGCTGGAAACGGGCCAATAACCTTATCTTGATTGCGTATATACCAGGCCATGCTGTTATTTCCTCAACCTGTCCCCTCAAAAGATGATATTTCTGGACGCTAAAACAATTAATTCGAATACCCTTATAGCCCAACGACTTCTCCCATAGGGATAAGGCTTGGATAAGGATAAATAGCCTATTAAAGACCTATTCGGCCGAATTTTCGCAGAGCTTGAGGAAAACTACCAGAATCATGAACATAACCCCCCCATCCGGCCCACCACCGACGGATCTTGACGGCCAAACCGTGGAGCCCACCGTGCCAACACGCGCGTCACGCCCGGTGAACCCTTCACCGTCATCACAATCCGTGTTGCTCAAGCTACAGCCGAATTTGTTCAAGCTCGGACAGGTGTTAGACCTGGTGGTCGCTAAAATGGATCGTGATAACGCCCTGTTATTGTTGCAAAACAAATTCTTCGACAAAGATGGCCAGCCGTTAAAACTGCAATTTACCGTGCCACGATCCCAGGCCAGTGAAGTGGGTGAACGCATTACCGCGCGCGTCACCCAACTACAAGACAATATGCCCAAGCTCTCGGTGATCGCTACCGAGAAACCGCAGATCAACCTCAACAACCTGATCGCCCAGGCGCAAATGAAACAACAACCCTTACAACAGTTACTCGATGGTTACGCGCAGGTCACCAGCAAAGTACCGGCCAACGGTGTGTTACCAAAGGAAATAAACGACCGCATTCAAACCTTATGGCGCGCCTTACCCGAATCAGCGCAAATTCAAAAAGCCAATACCTTAAAACACGGCATCCAAAACGCCGGACCGTTTTTAGAATCACAAATGCTCAAGGCCAGCCTCAACGAAAAAGCCTTTTTCCCGGCGACCGATACCAAAACCAATTTACTGCGTATCGCCGAGGCGATCCGTCACCAATTACAAACACCGACATCAACAACACCATCAACAAGCAGCACGCCTTCGGCATTAACACAAAACGCAACCCAAACCGCATCGGCAACCAAACCACCGAACCTGCCACCAAACGTAAACATCGCCCCGCAACAGACAAAGGTCGATCCGGATATCCCGGCGCCCTCGGTACGTCACCCTGTCTCGATGAGCACGTTAACCGGCGATCAAATATTAGAGGTGTTGTTACAACAAACCGAAGGTAGCCTGCAACGCACCCTGACTCAACAACTGCAAATGCTCAACAACGAAACCGCGCGCCAACAACTGATCGTCGAATTACCAATCCGTAATGATCAAGACGGTGTCGATGTGTTTGACTTACGCATATACCCCGATCAAGAACAAGGCTCCGGTGCAGAACAAGAAAACGACGCCACCAGCTGGACGGTAATGATGTCGTTTAACCTCGACGGCTTAGGCCCGGTGCGCGCGCAAGTAAGTTTTGCCAATGGCCAGGTGTCGACCAACTGGTGGGCCGAACAAGCCGAAACGGTGGAACTATTTAAAAATCATATCGAAACCCTGCAAAGCCGACTCACCCATGTCGGCGCAGAGGTAGATAAACTCAATTGCCAACACGGTCTACCAAAAGTACAAGAGGCCCAAATCGTCGCACCGTATAACGATAGTTATTTGGACGAACAAACATGAAAGACTTTGAGCAACCCAAAACCGTCACCCTCGCTGTGGCATTAAACTACGACGAAGTCACCGCGCCGGTGGTGTCGGCCAAAGGCCAGGGCGACATCGCACAAAAAATATTTGAGATCGCCAAACACCACAACGTGCCGTTGCAGGAAAACAAAGAATTGGTAAAGATTTTATCCACCATCGAACTCGGTGAACACATCCCCGAGATGCTGTACTTAGCGGTCGCCGAGATTATTGCCTTTGCCTATTACCTGCAAGGCAAAACCCCGAAACGCCCTTCCTAAAACTAACTAGCATCCTTGTCATCCTAACCGGAGCGTAGCGTAGGAAATGACTGTAGCGAAGCGGAAGGAATACTGCGTGATCCACGAACCGCTTCGAGGCAGTGACTGCATGAAACACGAATTGGTTGACCGTAGTGCAGCGAAGGAAATACTGTTCGAAACGCGCAGCGGTTCAAGGCAGTGCAAAGCATGTGGAGCGGAACGAAGTGCAGCGAAGGATCATGATCTTTACTTCAGCCCTTCTGCCGCCATTCAAGTTAAACGCCCTCTCCCACAGGGAGATGGGTAAAACCCATTGGGTTCAGACACCATTGCTCTAACGGATTGTGACAACGATGAAAAAATTAAGTTTGGGGTTAGAGTAAAAACTCAGACTCTAGTGCCTAAAGTAAGGTGAGACAACAGCCGGTAACCAGATAACGGTTACCGGCATTGCTAAATATTAAGGTTAATTTACTGTTTTCTTCACAAATGGAAAGATATCGGTATAACCCATAATATCAGTAAACAATAAGACCAGAAAAACAATCAGCGCGACTTCAAGCAACCCTGCACCGGCAGGTAACTCATCCATATTTTTATTCATCTCGCGAACTTCGTCTGCTGTCATTGACATAACTCGTTGTTTTGCCATGTCAGGATCAACACCATGATCGATTAGTGCAGCTCTTACTTCATCACGGTCCAGTGAGATTAATAACTTGTCACGATCAATTTGGTGCTGTTGTTGTGTAACCAGATCAGTACTTGTCACTATACCGGCATTGACAGTCGACAAACCAGAGATATACAACATCGTTATAATGAGAAGTTTTGGTATTAAATGGTTTTTTGCTAGGCGATCAAACATGGTTAACTCCAATTATTAGAATCATTATATATTAGGTAGTAAGCAGCCACATCTGCTGGCTACTTGTTATATGTTATTTCATCATGAATAAATAATATAGGGCCTAAAGAGCATGGCCAGTCTAAGAAATTCACCGAACATGATGTGGTTGATGTCTCTTTTCCTCATTTCAAAATTAACTGTGATGTGGTTCACAA
>CAMYMO010000369.1 GCA_947259425.1 uncultured Ectothiorhodospiraceae bacterium
GGGCGCCATCCAGTTTGCAGACAATGTAATATCAGAAATAGAATCAATTTGCGCAGCAGCGATATTCGTAATCGATTCAGCCACCGCCATTCTCGCAGAGGCGGCATGATCTAATAAGGCGATTGGTGTTCGTTCCCCCATCGCCATGGCCTCTCCAAAATATGTATTAAGCCCTGATGAAGTCACCGCCACATCCGCTACCGGAATCTGCCATGGGCCAACCATCTGATCACGCGTCACCATGCCAGTGACACTTCGATCACCAATGGTGATTAAAAACTGTTTGGCCGCAATGGTCGGTAACTGTAATAACCTTGTTAAAGCTTCTTTCAAGTCGATGTTCGAGTAGTCAAATGCTTGTTGTTCAACTTTATGGTGCACAACATCACGTAACATTTTCGGAGGTTTACCTAACAACACATCCAATGACATATCGATAGGGGTGTTTTTAAAATAACGGTCATTTACGACAAGGTCATGTTTTTCAGTTGTCTCGCCTAATACCGCATAAGGACATCGCTCACGTTCACACAATTGAATAAAACCATCCAGGTCTTTTGCCTCAACGGCAAGCACATACCGTTCCTGCGATTCATTACACCAGATCTCCATCGGCGACATACTTGGCTCATCATTCGGTATTTCACGTAATTCAAATGATCCACCACGTTCGCTATCGTGTACCAATTCCGGCATCGCATTCGATAAACCACCGGCACCAACATCATGAATCCATAAGATAGGATTGTGATCCGAATTCTGCCAACATTGGTCGATAACTTCCTGTGCGCGACGCTGCATCTCGGGATTGCCACGTTGTACGGAAGCGAAATCCAGATCTTCATGACTCGTCCCGGTTGTCATTGAAGAAGCCGCGCCCCCTCCCAGACCAATTAACATGGCCGGACCACCGATCACTATTAGTTTTGCACCGACTGGTACTGGTTGCGGATCAATATGCTCGCCACGAATATTGCCAAGACCGCCTGCCAGCATAATCGGTTTATGGTAGCCACGAACCTCTTGTTCGCTGCTGCCATCAGAGCTCATTATCTTTTCTTCGTAGGTTCGAAAGTAACCGCAAATATTCGGTCGGCCGAATTCATTATTGAATGCAGCAGCCCCGATCGGACCTTCCAGCATAATATCCATCGCAGAGACGATGCGTGAAGGACGACCGTGGTCGGTTTCCCATGCCTGTGGCAAGGCATCCAATTGCAAGTTAGAAACTGAAAATCCGCTCAAACCCGCTTTCGGTTTAGAACCTCTACCGGTCGCCCCCTCATCACGTATCTCACCACCGGATCCGGTTGCCGCCCCGGGGAACGGCGCTATCGCGGTCGGATGATTGTGCGTTTCTACTTTCATTAAAATATGGATCGGTTCGTTCGAATATTGGTAGTCATACGATACGGAATCAGGCATGAAACGATCCGTGGTCGCCCCTTCCATGACCGCGGCATTATCCTTGTACGCAGATAAAATACCTTCAGGATGACATTCGTGAGTATTACGAATCATTTTAAACAAAGAACGATCTTGCTCCTGGCCATCAATAATCCAGTCGGCATTAAAAATCTTATGTCGACAGTGCTCCGAGTTTGCCTGCGCAAACATCATTAACTCGATATCATTCGGGTTACGACCCATTTTAGTAAAGCTCGCAACCAGATAGTCGATTTCATCATCGGCTAATGCCAGGCCCCAATCCCGATTTGCATTCGCCAGAGCACTGCGACCGCCCGTTAAGATATCGACGGATTTAAAAGGTGCCGGTTCGGCATCATGGAACAGGCTTTGTGCTTCAGCGATATCAAACATGACCGTCTCGACCATGCGATCATGTAGTAAAGCCGCAATGTCAGATTGTTGTTCGCTTATTGAACCTGTGGAGGTAATAAAATATTGAATACCACGCTCTATTCGCAGAATCGAGCTAAGACCACAATTATGAGCAATATCCGTTGCTTTGGATGACCAGGGAGAGATCGTCCCTAAACGTGGCGTCACTATCATAACCGTTGCGGCTGAAGGTGCCGGTTCGATCAACGGTTCGTAGGCCAGCATATGTTCTAATCGAGATAGCTGCTCTTCGCTCAGGGTTTGTGAAGTCTTAACAAAATGAACGTATTCAGCCGTGATATCGGTAATCGCCGAATTCAATCCAGCTAATTTGTCTAACAACTTGCCGCGTCTAAACGACGATAAGGCAATTCCACCTCTCAATTGCAGCATTTTTATTCACTTCCAGAAGGAGTTTACCGAAACACTAATGATACTGGATCGACCAGGTAGCAGCTAGCGGGCGCTGGAAAAACTATCGAAAAGCAAAAACCCTCAGAACAGTGAGAGATTCTTCCAGCAAATAACTATGTCTAATGAAGCTTTTACCGAAAGTAATTACCAGTTTGATGCCTCATGCAAGGCTTGCATGATGTTATTCAGGCCTGTCTCACGTAAATCAATGACACATACCAGATTGCTCACCCCACAGACAGACCAGATAGAACCCCGAACTAACCACCCACCCGGCGGTGTCCAGCCACTCATTTGAGTAAACATCGCCAATTGGTCAGCATTGCCTTGCACCATGCGTTTATAGTCATGCGCGAATTTAGCCAACTTCGGGAGCAACTCATCATCTAGCACGCCGTAACCTTCAACCAACGCGCCGTCATCGCGAAATTGGCAGATTGCCATCACACCATCTTCGGCTAAGAGCTGCTTAAGCATTACGATTCATCCAAAATGGCGTAAGTGCCGTCATAGTCGATTTTATCATTGGCCACAATCACACCAAAACGATCATTAACAATGACCGTCCATTCAAATCCGATTAAAGAGAATCCCTGAATAGGATAGAAACCTTCCATCTTGGTCATTTTTTCCCAACCTCTTGCCTGCATCGTGGCAATCGCACCATTTGCAACACAGACATGACATAACATTTCCAGGACATCATTTTCGATCTTTGCCTGCTCTGCTATCGACGAGGCCTGTAATTCGCCACTCGGATTAAATTCAAAAGCAGCCAAAGCGCCATCAAGACTT
Organism: uncultured Ectothiorhodospiraceae bacterium; assembly: GCA_947259425.1. Lineage (GTDB taxonomy): Bacteria > Pseudomonadota > Gammaproteobacteria > UBA6429 > Thiohalophilaceae > SZUA-24. Next base: position 3,052 of record CAMYMO010000369.1, read on the forward strand.
ATTAATTTTTCCAGTTTACTCATATTTGCCTGCCTAAGTAATTTTAAACCATCTCGCCGCTTTGCGACGGTAAACGTTCATTTAATAGTTTCATTATATTGTTGAGTTCATTTGATTGATTTTCGACAAAACAAAATACATTGCCTCGCACACAAACGGTAAAGTTTTGCCCTTTTACCATCCAACCCTGAGCCGGGGCGCAACCACAATCACGTCCCATCTCTTTTAACATATCAACCTGCATGTGTAAGGCCATGCTGGTGGTGCGACACATAATTGAGGCCATGCGCGCAAGCTCTTCGGTTAATTGACCCTGATAACTGAATCGGTCGCCACGAAAGGCATACTCACCTGCAGCCATCACGCCTGAATGGTTTGCTAATTCCTCTATCAAACTCATTTATAATCAACCACCGTTGCTTTAGAATTGTCCCTAAGTTCACCATAAGATTGACTACGATAGCAAGCGATAAAATGCAAAATATTACAAACACCCATGCCAGTATTTTTCGACGCGGCGCAGCAATGGTCTACGATGGCCTGTTAAGCTTTGCGGTAGCTATAGTTTCTAGTGCATTAACCCTACCCTTTAGCTCGGGCAAAGGTGCAACCGAGTTTAGCCCAATACTAACGATTTATTTTATAATTGTTTTCTATATTTTTTTCGGTTGGTTCTGGACACATGGTGGGCAAACCTTGGGCATGCGTGCCTGGCATATTAAATTGTTAAAACAAGACGACCGGCCTGTTTGTTGGACATCCGCTTTGATACGTTACCTACTTAGTTTACCGATGTGGTTTAATTGGTTTCTTGTCATCCAGGTAGCAGGAAACTACCGTGAAATTCCTTTTTTAAGCGTATTTCCAAACTGGCTTCTATTTATGATTGCCGTTGCCTGGACTGTGTTCGATCACATCCCGAATAATTGGCGAGATCGCGTATCAAAAACAAAAGTTGTTTACCTACCAAAGTAAACAAATAAAATTTATCTTACTGATTAATTCAATCAGACAACTAACGTATTCGTCTTATCAGGAATACACCAATCATCAAAACGACCAGTGTTGGAATAATCGCAACAATCCAGGGATAATTGATATAGACAAGACCGGCATTACCAACTAATTTATTAAAAATAAAAAATCCCAGGCCAATTAAAAAACCCACCAGGATTCTTTGTCCGGCACCAACATTTCTTAATGAACCGAAAACGAAAGGAACCGCCAGCACAATCATTGCTGCAATGGTTATTGGAGCGACTAATTTCGACCAGAAAGTTAATTCATATTTTTCTGAGTCCAGTTTATTCGTCTTTAAATACTCAATATAACTGCGTAATTTTAGAATGGACAGGTTATCAGGATTAATTGAAACCACATCTACGACTTCGGGGTTCAACAGACTTTTCCAATCCATGGTCGCAATAAATTTTTGATCGATACGATCGGCATAAATATTACGCTTGGATACCTCATACAATTTCCAATGATCCTCTTCATATTCGGCAAAGGGTGATTCTAAAATCTGCACAAGATTATGCTGCTCATCATAGCCATAGATTTTGATACCCGTTAATCGACCATCGTTTTCAACACGGCGAATATGTATGTAGTTGCGGCCATCCCGTGCCCATAATCCATAATCAGTATTCAAGCTGATCTTAGAATCCATTGCACTAACGCGTTTTAATTTGGCATATTGCACTGCTGGTGGAGAAACAAATTCGCCAATAGCAATGACAATCGCTGCTAAAATAATACCGGTCTTTAAAACTGAATAAGTAATACGCAGAATAGATACACCCGCAGAGCGTATTGCGATGAGTTCACTATTACCTGCCATCACACCCAGACTGAGTATCGTACCGAGCAACGCGATCATCGGAAACATGATATAAACTTTTTGAGGTATGTTTAACAGGATATACATAACTGCATTCCAGACACCATAGTTCGCGCGACCAATACTACTGGTCTCACCCGCAAAACTAATTAAACTGTCCAGCGCGACCATCACCAGCATAACCGCTAAAATACCCACGACCATTGTCTTACCAATGTAACGATCAAGAATATCCATTAACGCGCCCGCCCAAACCAGAATCTTCTAAATAACGGACGCCATCGAATGAATAGAAAAATGGCTAATAACAATATGAGTATATGTACCCACCATAAACCGATATAGGGGCTGATCACTGATTTATTTAACCAGGCACGAGATACACTTAATAAATTGCTATAGATAATAAAAATTAATAACGCTATCGCTAACTTGGCATAACGCCCCTGTCGGGCAGATGTCTTACTAAGCGGAACCGCCAGAATAGTTAAAAGAAAACTGGATATTGCGGCCGAAATTCGCCATTGCAATTCGGCCGTATCGCGATCCTGTCCTCTATACCACAGAAACGTACTACTAACCGATTTTTGTCGTAAGCGTATTTCTTTTTCGGGTTTCTTTTCCAGGCGTATACCATGATTAGCAAATCGGATTACCGCAGTTTGACCATCTTCCATTGGTCCTTCATGTCGTTGACCATTTTCAAGAACTAAAAACTGATCACCATTTTCTTTATTATCCATACGATGGCCAGATTCGGCAGAAACAATCGAGTTTTTATCTTTTAAACGATGTTGCATAAAGATTCGCTTCATCTTTAAATTGTCTTCATCGAACTCCTGCACATAGACGACACCCTCTCCCTTTGATAATTCCTTAAAGCGTCCTGAACCCAGTGATTTCACGTCAGTGGTGGCTTCATGTTTTTTAATAATAATCTCACTCTGCGATTCGGCCCATGGCGCCAGAAATAAAGCCAGACCTCCAACGACAATCGCAAATACCAGGGCCAGACTCAAAACACCGCGCAATATCGCCATCGGACCAATACCACAGGCGGCTAACACCACCATTTCATTGTCTTTATATAAACGGCTAAACGCTAACAAAATCGCGATATAGAACGACAATGGCAGGATAAAAACCATATTACCAATACTTTTCAGGCCCAGGATCTGCAGCACGGCCGATGCCTCGATACCGCCGCTGGCGGCCTTGCCATATAAAGTGACCAATTGTCCGCTGACAAATATCAATAACAAAACCGTGGTCACACCGACAAAGGTGAGGACCACCTCTTTTATCAGGTATCGATTGATAATGTGTCGTTTGCTCATGATTCAGGCAATTGTGTTTGTATTCCGGTTTGTACTAACATAGCCAATATAAAAGCCATTATCAGTTGATTTGCATAGAGTTTAGCGCTTACTGAGCTTAATGTCACAGCCCTGCTTCGGTAGGCGCAACCAGGAGAAAAGATGAATATATCGGTCAAAAACCTCGAGATCAGCACTCATAAAACTGACTGCCATGTGGTCGCAGTTTATCAGGGAAACAAACTCACTGAGTCAGCCAAACAACTCGATTCAGCCTCGAACGGTTATCTAAAAACGGTCATTAAACGAGGTGACATCACGGGTAAATTAAATCAAACTTTGTTGTTACATGACATCGAAGGAATTTCGGCTCAACGGGTATTACTGGTGGGCTGTGGTAAAGCAAAAGAGTTAACTGCGAACCAGTTTAGAAGCTTAATTAAACACGTTGCGACTCAATTGCATCGATATAAACTTAAAGATTCAGCACTTTTTTTAGCTGATATCCATTTGAAAGATTTGGATCAGGAATGGAAAATAAAACACATCAGCCAGGTCATGACACAAAGCCTGTATCGCTACAATAAAACGCTATCGTCAAATAACTCAAAACCTGTCCTCAAAAAAATCACGCTCCATTCAGCTAAAAAAGACACCAAAATCGCTAATGCCGCAAAGATTGGCCAGGCCGTGGCAAACGGAATGGCCGTGACCCGTGAGCTTGGCAATTTACCCGGTAATATTTGCACGCCAGGCTTTCTCGCCAGTGAAGCTAAAAAAATCGGTCGGCAATATGGCATCAAAGTCTCCGTATTAAATGAAAAACAAATGGAAACCTTAAAGATGGGTTCGCTTCTGTCAGTCTCACGAGGCAGTCGCCAACCGGCAAAGTTAATCGTTTTCGAATACAAAGGCGCGACAAAGGCGGGTAATCCGATAGCCCTGGTAGGTAAAGGCGTCACCTTTGATTCCGGTGGCATATCAATCAAACCGGGCGCGGCCATGGATGAAATGAAATTCGACATGTGCGGTGCGGCAAGTGTGTTTGGCGTGATGCGCAGCCTTGGCGAACTCAAACCAAAAATCAATGTCGTCGGCGTGGTCGGTGCAACGGAAAATCTTCCGGATGGATTAGCAACCAAGCCCGGCGATGTCGTCACCAGCATGTCAGGACAAACCATTGAGGTATTAAATACAGACGCAGAAGGCCGTTTAGTGCTTTGTGATGCGCTAACTTATACTGAAAAATTCAAACCCAAAGCCGTAATTGACATTGCGACCTTGACCGGGGCTTGCGTGATCGCACTAGGGAAACAAGGTGCCGGATTACTTGGTAACGATCAAAAACTGGTCGATAAATTATTAACGGCGGGTCAAACCGCCGCTGACCGTGCATGGCAGCTGCCATTATGGGAAGAATATCAGGATCAACTAAAAAGTAACTTTGCGGACATGGCAAATATTGGTGGGCGTGAAGCTGGCACCATTACGGCGGCTTGCTTCCTATCCCGGTTTGCTAAGAAATTTAAATGGGCCCATCTCGACATCGCCGGTGTAGCTTGGGATTCCGGTGGTAACAAAGGGGCGACAGGTCGTCCAGTGCCCCTGCTAATAGAATATATCCTCTCAGAAGCGACTCGTAAATAAGGTAATACCATGACCCGAGTTGATTTTTATGTCAGTCCCAATCAGGCTGCTGAAGCAAATTTACAGCTCGCCTGTCGAATTGCTGAGAAGGCCTATAGTAAAAATAACCGCATATATGTTCATGTGCAGGACACTCAACAGGCCAAACGCCTCGATGAGCTAATGTGGGTTTTTCGCGATGGCAGTTTTGTACCACATTGTCAAAATACGGATAACCTCACTGCTCAGGCGGCGGTCATTATTGGCTATGACGAAATGCCAGAAATTGCCCCGGATGTATTGATCAACCTGGCTGAGGAAGTGCCCAACTTCTTCACACGCTTCGAAAGGGTGGCCGAAATCGTCAGCGGTCCGGAATCAGCCCGCAATATTGCCCGATCCCACTTTAAATTTTACCGTGAACGGGGATATCCGCTCGAAACCCATGAATTAAACAGCTAAGCTTAGGCCCATGGCTAAGACCGAAGAACCCAAAGAATTGCTGAATGCCCTCGAATCTATCAAAGGGCTTTTAGAGCAGAGTGAAATCAAGCTTTCCGCCGCCAAGGAGAGTATTGAACTAGCAACCCCACCTCCCCTTAACCCCCTGCCACTAGCGGAAGTCGAAGAAATCGAGGGCTCTGACGTACCGGTCGACATACCGGAATTAGATGAAATCGTGGTCCCTGCCGCCACAGCTGATGCCAAGCCCACCGTCGATATGGAAGTATTAAAAGCCTTTCTCGATGAGATGCAAAAAAATATTGAAAAAACCATGCGTGACAAATTAATGAAAGCCGTGGTTGCGGCTGAAAATGACGTCAAGAAACAATTACGTGCTTATCTCGATCAACTTCGTAAAATGATGGATAACTAAATACAGAATACATTAAAAACAAAGTATTTGTCATCCTCACCGGAGCGTAGCGTAGGGAATGACCGTAGCGAAGCGTAGGGAATACTGCACGAAGCGCGAAGCGATTCAAGGCAAGTAGACCGTAGCGAAGCGTAGGGAATACTGCACGAAGCGCGA
>CAMYMO010000370.1 GCA_947259425.1 uncultured Ectothiorhodospiraceae bacterium
ACATTATCAATGCCAACCCCGGCAATCAGACGCGTTTCACTGATCATCATCGAGTCATTGACGTCAACCGCAACAACATCGCCACGAACGACATTACCCTGGCTGTCTTTTTCACCAATATCCCATAAGGCCGCAAAGGCACCGACATCAGACCATTCTGCCTGCAAGGGAATAACCGAGGCCAAGCCATCCGTCTGTGCGGTTAATTTTTCCATGACCGCATAATCAATCGAGTCACTTGGTGATGCCAGGAAGGCGGTTTCATCGACTCGGTAAAAGTCACTGTCCCGTGAGCCGTTTTGATAAGCTTGTTCACAACATTTAAGAATATCGGGTTGCAGTTGACTTAGATGTTTTATCCATACCGACGGTTTAAGCATGAACATGCCGCTATTCCAGAGATATTCTCCCGAATCCAGATAACGTTGCGCCGTCGCTGCATCTGGCTTTTCTACGAAACGGCGAATCGTGAATGCATCAACCGATTCAACACCCTCACCTTTTTGAATATAGCCATAACCTGTTTCGGCACAATCAGGAACCACACCAAAGGTCGCGATATGATCGTGTTCGGCAAGTTGAGCACCGACTTGTATCGCTTTTTCGAATGCCGCCACATCCTGAATTACATGGTCAGCCGGCATGACTAACATAACTTTATCTTGATCCGCTGCTTGTACGGCAAGTGCGGCTAAGGTTAACGCTGGAGCCGTATTACGCCCTTCCGCTTCCAAGATGATGGCCTCACTCGTTACCTCTATTTGACGTAATTGTTCAGCCACTAAAAACCGATGCTCCTCATTACAGACCACCACGACCTCATCAGCAACATTCGGCATTTGTTTGACTCTTAGAATCGTATCTTGCAACAATGTGTGATCGTTCACTAATGGCAATAATTGCTTTGGAAATAGCTTACGAGAAAGTGGCCATAAACGAGTGCCTGAGCCACCAGATAGAATAACGGGTATGATTTCCATCTTATTAATTAGTATCCTGGTTAAGTATCTTTTACAGTTAAATTAAGCCCAACCTGGTTAGACAACTCAGCAAAGCCTGGAAAGGATGTATTCACATTCTCGCAATCCAGTATTTCTATTTCATTATCAGCACATAACCCGGCCATCGCAAAACTCATTGCGATTCGATGATCGCCATGACTATCCACGGTACCACTTCCTATACTACCGCCTTCGATAATAATACCATCTTCTGTCGCTTCTGCTGTTATCCCTAGTATGGTCAAACCATCGGCCATCGCCTGAATGCGATCACTTTCTTTTACTCTTAATTCTTTTGCCCCGGTAAGAACCGTCTTACCATCTGCGTAAGCTGCCGCGACAAAGATTGCCGGGAACTCATCAATCGCGAGCGGGACCTGATCTTCAGGAATATTAATACCATGCAGTTTAGCGTACTTCACATGAATATCCGCAACCGGTTCGCCACCGACGTCGATTTCATTATCGATCGTGATATCCGCGCCCATCAAACGCAAGATATTGATGACCCCAACACGAGTCGGATTGATGCCAACATGTTTGATTGTTAAATCTGAGTCTTTAGCAATGCATGCGCCAACAATAAAAAATGTGGCTGAGGAAATATCCCCAGGGACATCAATGTTAGTTGCCTTTAAGCGACCACCACCGAGTAAGCAAACTTTATTGCCTGATACTTGAACTTGATAACCAAACCCCTTAAGCATTCGTTCGGTATGATCCCGTGTTGGTGCAGGTTCGGTGACACATGTTTGACCATCGGCATACAAACCGGCAAGTAATAAGCTGGATTTTACTTGAGCGCTGGCGACAGGCATGTCGTAATCAATGCCGCATAAACGCTGTTTGCCCTGTATCTGGATTGGTGGTGTCCCCGACTCACTCGTCGTAAAACTTGCACCCATTTTAGTTAACGGCTCAGTCACCCGTCGCATCGGACGGGTCACTAATGATTTATCACCGGTTAAGGTCGTATCAAATGATTGTGCTGAAAATAAACCGGTCAGCAAACGCATTGACGTACCGGAATTGCCTAAATCAATAACATCAGCTGGTGCCTGTAAACCATCAATCCCAACGCCATGAATCTCCACACGACCGTTATCCGGGCCTTTGATATCAACGCCAAGCATGCGAAAAGCATTTAACGTCGCGAGATTATCTTCACCTTCTAAAAAACCCTCAACAATAGTCGTACCATCGGCCAATGAACCAAGCATGATACTTCGATGCGAGATCGATTTGTCACCGGTCACCCGTATCTGCCCGGTTAATTTACCACCCGGTGTCACATGATATTTAATCGTACTACCGCTCATAGTTCACCCACAAAACTTATCGCGCGCTTGTTTAGCCCGTGTAAAAGTGTCTTTTAAATAGCCGCTATCTGCCTTTTCAACCGCTCGCGTTAATTGTTGTAAATCGTCATTAAACGCATGCAGCATCTTGACCAATTGCTCACGGTTGGCAACACAAATGTCATGCCACATTTGCGGATCACTCGATGCGATTCTGGTAAAGTCACGAAAACCACCTGCCGCATATTCAAAAATTTCCTGTTGATCATCCATACGTGCCAATGTATCGACTAATGAATAAGCTAACATATGCGGCAAATGACTTGTCGCCGCTAATACTTCATCATGATGCTCAACTTGCATGTCCACCACATTTGCACCACATGTCTGCCACATAGTCCGAATGGTTTTCACGGCAGACGCTTCTGTATTTGTTTGTGTCGTTAAGATAACACGCCGCTGTTCGAACAAATCAGCTTGCGCAGATTCAACACCACTTTTTTCCGTCCCAGCTATCGGATGTGCCGGTACAAAGTTTGTTGGTATCTCCCCAAATACATTTTTTGCCGCATCGATGACAAATTGTTTCGCACTTCCGACGTCAGTAATAATTGATTCTGAACTTATTATATCTTTCAAAGCCATAAAAATATCTTGCATCGCACCTAATGGCGTCGCAACAACAATCACATCGGCATTATTAATGGCTTCGCTAAGCTCTGTCGTTATTTCATTTACCACACCGAGAGCTTTTGCCACTTCTAATCGTTTAAGATTTCGCCCATAGCCGACAATTGTTGTAACCGCATCGTTTTTACGTAAGGCCCGCGCCAATGATCCCCCCATTGAGCCCACGCCAACAATACAAAGTTTGTTTATTTTAAATTGGGACATATTATTTTAATATTTGATTTAACGCGTTAATAAAAATTTTATTTTCGGCTGCGGTCCCTACCGTGACCCGTAAGTGGTTCGGCATTGAATAATTTGCGACCGGCCGCACGATTACGCCTTGTTTAAGTAACTCAATATAAATTGGCGCAGCATCGTAGCCAAGATCAAAACAAATAAAATTTCCAGCCGAAGGTATATAAGATAAATTCAAGGCCGAAAAAGCATTAATGAGCGCCTGCATTTCCTGTTTATTAAGCAAAACACTTTTGCTGATGTGATCTTGATCATCCAGTGCCGCCGTCGCTGCTGCCAATGCGAGGCTATTGACGTTAAACGGTTGCCTGACGCGGTTAAGCAAATCGGCAATCCCAATATTTGAAACACCATATCCAACTCTGAGCCCGGCCAGACCATAAGCTTTCGAAAATGTTCTGGTGACAACCAGGTTTTCGAAATCAGCTAATAAGTCCATTCCATTCGGGTATTCAGAAAATCCCATCTCAGTCGAATGTGCATATTCAAAATACGCCTCATCCAAAACAACGATTATAGTTTTGGGTATTTTTCGTAAAAAATCGGTTAATTCATCCTTAGTTAACCAGGTGCCCGTTGGGTTATTTGGATTGGCAATAAATATTAACCGGGTTTGATCGGTTATCCTATCTAACATCGCAGCAAGATCGTGTCCCCAGTCTTTAGCAGGCACCTCACAAATCGTACCGCCAATAGCTTGTGTCACTAACGGATAGACGGCAAAGGCATGTTGCGAAAATATAACCTCATCATTCGCCGACACGAATGTACGTGCGACAAATTCAAGGATGTCATTTGAACCATTTCCCAGGGTAATTTGGCTGGGTTGGAGATTATGAATGAGTGCTAATTTTTTCTTTAACTCAAAACCATTCCCATCAGGATAACGTGCCAGTTCATTGAGTTGGCTTTTAATTGCATCAATCGCCATTGGACTCGGTCCAAGTGGATTTTCATTAGACGCCAGTTTAATAATCTTCTGTAATCCATACTCACGTTTTAGTTCATCAATCGGTTTTCCAGGTTGATATGGAGTCAATGATTGCACGCCGGGAACGGCAAGTTCACAGTAATTGTTCATCTTTAATGCCTACAACACAGCCCGCGGATAGGATCCGAGGACTTTAACAAAACTGGCCTCTTGCTCAAGCTCAGCGATTGCGGCCATAACATTTTTGTCATCTTTGTGCCCATCACAATCGATAAAAAATACATAATCCCACATACCACGACGAGACGGTCGTGACTCAATGCGTGTCATGGAGATCTTATTTTTCACCAGTGGCCCTAAAATACTATATAAGGCACCCGGTTTATTCTGGGTTGAGATCAAGATTGATGTTTTATCTTTACCGCAGGCCGGTGTTTGTCTTTTACCGATGATCAAAAAGCGCGTGGTATTATCCGGTTCATCTTCAATATTATTGACCAATGCTTTCAAGTTATATATTTCAGCCGCCATGTCACCCGCAATGGCTGCTGAAGTCGACTCGTTCGAAGCCAGACGTGCCGCTTCCGCGTTACTGCTGACACTTTTTTGTTCGATGCCAGGTAAATTGGTATCTAGCCACTCACGACATTGCGCCAAAGATTGTTGATGTGAAAAAACACAATTAATTTCTGATAGGTCACTCACGTTAGTTAGTAAGTGATGATGAATCCGTAATTCGACTTCACCACAAATGTGTAAATTCGAATTCATAAATTGATCTAACGTATGACTTACCACACCTTCGGTGGAATTTTCGATAGGCACAACCCCATAAGAGGCATTACCCGATTCAACTTCACGAAAAACATCTCGAATGCTTGCCAGCGGTAATGTTTTTACCGAATGACCAAAGTGCTTAAGTGCCGCAGATTGAGTAAATGTACCCGCAGGCCCAAGGAAGGCGATATTCATCACCTGCTCTAATGCCAAACAAGCTGACATTACTTCACGAAATAAACGGGCTATTTCTTCGTCACTGAGAGGGCCTGTATTGCGCTTTTTAACTTTTTCCAGAACAAGTGCTTCTCTTTCGGCACGATAAAAGTTGGTATCGTTAGAATCGCTTTTTGCGGCTGCGACTTGCTGGGCTAGTTTTGCACGATCGTTGAGTAATACCTGGAGCTGTTCATCCAATGTATCTATTTTATGCCGTAGTTGTTCAAGTTTATCCGCCATGGCGTACCTATATTGCTCGAACGTTTAGGATACCTTCGATTTCACTTAATTGCTTAAGGGTTGCCTCACTAATTTCTTGATCAACATCAACCAGTGTATACGCCAAATCGCCACGTGACTTATTCAACATATCAACAATGTTTAAGTTATTATTTGCCAATGCTGTTGAAATCTGTCCCAGCATATTGGGTACATTGTTATTTACAATGCATAAGCGATTATGGCCATCTGAGTCCATCCGGACTTCAGGGAAATTAACTGAGTTCCGAATATTCCCAAATTCGAGAAACTCTTTAATTTGTTCTGCAACCATGATTGCACAATTATCTTCCGCCTCTGTCGTCGAAGCACCCAAATGCGGCAAACAAAATACTCTCTCATGTTTTATTAACATATTATTTGGGAAATCACAGACATAGGCGTAAATTTTTCCGGATTTGATGCCTTCGCTTACCGCATCGTTATTAACAATACCGTCACGGGCAAAGTTTAGAATAACGACATTATCTTTCAGAAGTTTGATTCGCTCCATATTAATCATGTCAGTTGTTGCTTCTATAAGCGGAACATGGAAAGTAATAAAGTCGGCCTTGGCGAAAACCTCATCTGCCGTACTGGCCTTTTCCACTCGTGCAGAAAGTTGCCAGGCACCTTCAACCGTTATCCCTGGATCAAAGCCAACCACATTCATCCCCAGATCTAACGCCATATTGGCAACGTTACGTCCGATGGCACCCAGACCAATTACACCCAACGTGCGACCCGGCAATTCAAAACCGGCATATTGTTTTTTACCGGCCTCAACTAATTTATTCAGTTCCGCATCATCGCCTTTTAGATTGCGAACGTAATCCCAGGCAGAAGCAATATTACGACAACCTAATAACATTCCTGCCATGACCAGTTCTTTTACGGCATTTGCATTTGCACCCGGCGCATTAAAAACCGGTATTCCCATTGCAGAGAGTTTATCTACCGGGATGTTATTGACCCCTGCCCCTGCTCGACCCACCGCTTTTAAACTGGCAGGTATATCCATCTCATGCATTTTGAAAGAACGCAACAATATCGCATCAGGGTGAGTGATTTCTGAGGCCACTTCATACTTATCACGTGGCAATCTTTCTAATCCAGCAACAGAAATGTTATTCAGGGTTAATATTTTCAACATAGTTATCTCGGTTCTCTCTTAACCGTTTTCTTTTTCAAAAGTTTGCATAAAACTGATCAGCGTATCAACACCTTCCTCAGGCATCGCATTATAGATACTGGCGCGCATACCGCCGACAGAACGATGTCCTTTTAAGGTTTTAAGTCCACGTTTATCTGCTTGTTCTAAAAACAATTTATCCAAGTTGGCATCAGCAAGGGTAAAGGGAATATTCATCCAGGAACGACAATCAACTTGTACCGGGTTTTGATAAAAATCAGATTGATCAATGGCGGCGTATAGTTTGTCTGCTTTCCGTTTATTAATTTCCGACATCGCATCCAAACCACCGCGTTTTTTGATCCAGTCAAAAACCAGCCCAGCTAAATACCAGGAATAGGTCGGTGGCGTGTTCGCCATAGAATCATTGTCGGCGACATTTTTATAATCAAACACGCTAGGAGTATTTTTAATGGTATTCCCCATTAGATCTTTTCGAACAATCGCAATCGTTAACCCGGCCGGTCCAATATTTTTTTGCGCGCCAGCATAAATAATTCCAAACTTTGAGACATCAATCGGGCGCGACAAAATCGTAGAAGACATGTCGGCAATTAATGGAACGCCATTTGATTCAGGCACCCAGTGAAATTCAACGCCACCAATCGTTTCGTTTGGGGTGTAATGTAAATAAGCCGCATCGTTATTTAAATTCCAGTCAGAATAGTCTGGAATATGACTAAATTTAGTATCTTCACTGCTGGCCGCCACATTAACCTCAGCAAAACGTTTTGCTTCGGCAATCGCTTTTTTGGACCAGGCACCCGTGTTGATATAATCCACCTGGGTTTTATTTCCAAGTATATTCATCGGTATCGCCGCAAACTGTGCGGACGCACCACCTTGCATAAAAAGCACAGCGTAATCATCTGAAATATTCAGTAACTCTCGCAGGTCGGCTTCAGCCTGCGCCGCAATATCCATAAAGATCTTACCGCGGTGGCTCATTTCCATGACCGACATCCCGCTGTCATTAAAATCGGACATTTCAGTCTGTGCTTGTTGCAATACTTCGGTGGGCAACATGGCAGGGCCTGCACTAAAATTAAAACAACGTGACATTAATTCACTTCCTTAATCAAAAAATTAAATAATCTAAATTGGAGAGAAAATAGCGACAGGGAAATTAACTTTCGGTCTCGCTTTCTTCCACATAAGCAATTCGTTCGATGCCTGACAGTTTTTCGTCATCATCCAAACTAATTAATTTGACGCCCTGGGTGTTCCGTCCCATCACCGAGATCTCATTGACTTTAGTGCGAACCAGGGTACCGCCACTGGTGATCAACATGATTTCATCATCATCGTGTACCCGCTCGGCACCGGTCACCAGGCCATTACGATCGGTTGTTTGAATAGAAATGACCCCTAAACCACCCCGACCATGAACGGGGTAATCCGAGACATTAGTCCGTTTGCCATAGCCATTTTCTGTCGCCGTTAACACAAATCCTTCTTCTGCCAGGATAAGCGATATCACTTTGTGTGATTCGGTAAGTTTGATGCCGCGCACTCCCACCGCGTTGCGTCCCATCGGTCTTACATCGTTTTCATTAAATCGAATCGCCTTACCGCTACTGCTAAACAAGATTACATCCTGGTTACCAGAAGTGACTTCAACCCCAACCAGATGATCACCTTCGCGCATTTCTATCGCAATGATTCCAGAAGAACGAGGTCGTGAAAAATCTTTCAGTGGCGTTTTCTTGATCGTACCTTGTTGCGTGGCAAAAAAGACAAATTGTTCTTCACTGTACTCACGCACGGGCAGCATTGCATTAATGCGTTCGCCTTCACTGAGTGGCAACAGGTTGACAATTGGCTTGCCACGCGCGGTGCGACCTGCCTGAGGTAATTCGTATACTTTCAACCAATAAACTTTACCAAAATTTGAAAAACACAAAATGGTGTCATGCGTATTCACCACAAACAGCTTATCGATAAAGTCTTGTTCTTTAACTGAGGTGGCGGCTTTACCTTTACCACCCCGTCGTTGTGCAGAATAGGATGAAACTGGTTGCGACTTCGCATAACCTTCATGCGATAGTGTCACCACTACATCTTCTTCAGTAATCAAATCTTCAATCGTCAGGTCTTCCTGACTGGCAATGATCTCAGTCCGACGTTCATCTCCGTAAAGTTCTTTTATTTCTGTCAGCTCATCACGAATGACCTGCATTAATCGATCGCCTGAATTTAGTATATCCAACAGATCCGCGATTTTTTCCAGAAATTCTTCATACTCTTTAATGATTTTA
>CAMYMO010000371.1 GCA_947259425.1 uncultured Ectothiorhodospiraceae bacterium
ATAATTTCGTAGTGAAACACTTTAGAGATGATCTGCCATTTATCGTCTACAAAAATTAGCGTCAGAAAATCTGTGAAAAATTTTGTATCGATAGAACATTCTACACGTGCAAACGCGGTAACCGGGCCTGCAAACTCGACTGACAATATGCGGTCATTTCGTTTTTCTTTACGGCTGGCCGGTGAAGGACGTTTATCAACAATCGGAAAATACTCGTCCATACTAAAATGAAGAATAGGGTTATCTGTCGCACAGAGATAATGGGCCCGCGGATGAAAAACATCCGCGAGCAAAGTGGTATCGCTGTGATATAAACCATCAAAATAGTTTGATATCACGTTTGAGACCGCGACAAAATCTGTCGCCTGACCTCGTTCTATATTCTCTTTCACGAGTTCAATAACCCTTCAGCCTGCATCGCGTCCCGCACTCTTTCCCGCTCCGCAACCCGTGCACAAAAGGCAGCGATGTTAGGCCATTTATCCAGACCGATAGCGGTTGGGATCGCCCAACTTGCGACAACGAATAAATATGCATCCGCGACTGAAAATGTATCACCGAGAAGATAGTTTCGTCCATCTTCAAAGATCGATTCAAAATAATCCATTTTTTCACCGACCTTTAGCCTGGCTTTTTGTTTTTCTTCATCGGAGCTATCCGCGGTGAACAAAGGTCCAAAGGCTTTATGCAATTCTGACGACGTATAATTCAGATGTTCTTGTAAGCGAGCACGCTCCAAGCTTCCGTGTTCAGGTGCAAGGCCCGCCTCCGGGTTTTGATCAGCAAGGTACTGAAGCACGGCCGCGCCCTCAGTCAATAGATCACCATCATCAAGACGCAAAACGGGTACATAACCCCTGGCGTTTATTTTGGCAAAATCGACACCGGATTCCGTCACCTGTTTGTCCGTATCAACGCGTTCGATCTCAAAATCTCGACCGATTTCTTTCAAAATGATATGAGACGCCAGTGAGCAAGCGCCCGGTTTGTAATACAACTTCATGTTTCGATCTCCTTTGATATTTAAGCAATTTGAAACATTCTACGCATGGCTAGTTACCTTTGTATACCTGGTATGCTAATGTTAGCAAAATCAGTGGTTACCTTTAAGTAACTGTAAAAAGAGAGAAATACGATGCTGCCAAGAAGAAAAAACAAGGTCGATAGCCCACCGGAAGAATGCCCGTTACATCGATGCATGGGTGTGATTGGCGGTCGGTGGGCACCTGCCATTATCTGGTATTTAAGCCAGGGACCCAGGCGTTTTAGTGAATTAAAAGAGGATGTTCAGGGAGTTTCTGCAAAAGTATTAACAACACGCCTTAAAAAACTGGAAGCCGATGGCGTAATTAATCGTATCGTCATGCCAACCTCTCCCCCTTCTGTTGAATATAGTTTGACCGAATTGGGTTTAGAATTAAAACCGGCAATCGAGGCCATTGTTGCCGTAGGCCATAAACTTAAAGAAACCAACAAACCATAGC
This sequence comes from uncultured Ectothiorhodospiraceae bacterium, assembly GCA_947259425.1. GTDB lineage: Bacteria > Pseudomonadota > Gammaproteobacteria > UBA6429 > Thiohalophilaceae > SZUA-24. Next base: position 1,485 of record CAMYMO010000371.1, read on the forward strand.
CGAATAGCGGCATTGATGTAGGTGTTATGAAGATATTTGGACGTGAACGATAAATCGAAAGTGCTAAATGATAGATTACAAATATAATAAATTAAAAGTTTTGTTGCTGACAATTTATTTTGGTCTAGTCTGATAATACGAGGCACCATTGACCTAAATCATTATTCGTTTTTACGAGGTTAATTTGGAGATAAAACATAGAAAAATGGTACCCATATTAATGATTGTTGTAGTACTATTTCTCGCTACCTTATTCATTACTGTCGAATTGTATGGCCGACCACACGATAATCGATGGTTCTCCTTCCTTATATGGTTTATATCATTAGGCCTGATAGTTTTAACCATTTACCCATTGAAAATAATAAATTCAAAATATGCGGGACTCATACTAGATGAAGAAGGCATGATTGATAACACAACTTTTCCGAATAATATCAAAATTAATTGGAATGACATTACACTCATGGCATACCCAGATCTGAAAATCCCAAATCATTTCTATATATATCTTGACGAGCCATTAACTTATATTAATAAAACCTCAGGATTTCAAAAATTATACTACCAGATTACGAACAAGTTTAACAAAACACCTATTATTATCTATTCATATAGCCTGAAATGCTCAGCAGTCGATTTGTTTGAAATATTGCGTAGCTATTCAGAGAAATATATTAGCAAAAGTGTACACTAAACAAACAATCGGAGGTGTTCCCCCGATACCGACTTTTACGCGGAAAAAGCTTTACCGGAAAACGTTCTAAAATGAACTCAATCATTGTGATCATAGGGAGGATATATGAAAAAGGAAGTTACGGTTGCTATCGTGAGTGCGGTGCTTGCCTCGGTTGGTAGTACGATAGGGGTATTCATCACATTTCAGCTTTCGGAGAAGGCCTGGGACAGACAGGTTTCGTATGATGAACGCAGAATAGTTTTAAAACACAGGATAGAATTAATTGAACGGTTTGCTAAAGTGATTGCTCATCTTGACGAAATCAAAAAGAATTTAGCCTTAATCGAGATAGATAAAACAGCAAGACTCGCCGCGCTAGATCAAGGCAAAACACCGCCCATCATCAGTGAGTTTTCAGAAAAGCTATCTAATCGAAACATAGCATTAGAGGCTGAATATTCTGCGGTATTATCACTTATGCCAATCTATTTCGGCCCGAACTCAAAAGAGGCGGTTGAAAAACTTTTAGCATCCAAGGTTTGGTATGAACCCAATGAGGATGAAATTAATTATTTATATGAGGCCTTATCGAATGAATTATATTGGTTCTAATCGTAACAGCTCACTGTCGCAATGTTCTTTTAAAATGCGCCAATTACCCTAATCGTTATAGCGCTTAAATCAATTGGACTGGATACAACAATATTTACCCGAAACTGGAGGTTTCCCAAGACCAGATTGGAATGCGATATATAAGTGCGTAGATAAAGACTATAAAAATCTAAATCAGCAAGAACTGTGGTGTAATATCGCCAGAACATGGATGAGTAAATTAAAAGAAAAACTACCAGAAGCATATTTAATTCACGAATCCAATAATTTCATCCTATTGACATCCGAGAAAAATACTTATGTTTCAAGTTTCCTTAAATTTCTTGAAAAGAGTCTCAAGGAAATACTAAACATATTACCGGGTATCGCCTCTGATGATGGGTACGGAAAGTATATTGTTCTGATATTTGATGACATTGATGAATACTATTCATATATGTCGTATTACTATCCTGATGAAGGTGAGTTCGGTCTAAGTGCAGGCGTCTATCTTAATAAAGGGTATGGGCATTTTGCCTTTCCACATCAGGATTTAATGTATGCAGAGCCGATTGCTGCTCACGAGCTAACGCACGCATTGTTAGCGAATTTACCGATACCATTGTGGCTCAATGAGGGTTTAGCGGTCAATATTGAAGACCATCTAACAGGATTTAAACCGTTTCGTATGGATAAAGAGATGGCTACACGTCATCAAGCGTTTTGGGGTAAAAATGAAGTGCAGGAATTCTGGTCTGGTGACTCTTTTAGTCGCATAGATGAGGGTCAGGAGTTAAGCTACCATCTAGCACAATTTGCAGTTCAGTATTTAGCTCAGGACTATGATGTTTTTGCTAAATTTGTAAATAGCGCTCATCATTCTGATGCAGGGGAATCAGCAGCAAAAGAATTATATGATGGAAGTCTTAGCAGTTTATTGTTTAATATTTTAGGCGAAAATGATTGGTCACCTAAACCGGAGTCATGGGGCGATAACGCTCTAAACACGCGGCCCAACGAATATTTTATGTCCCAAATAACGTAGACTTTAATAACAAAACCCTAATGCATTATAACAACTTAGAAATTAGCTTCTTAAATAGATTACACAGTCTAATAAAATAGGATGATTTTAAATGGCGATAACTAAATATACTAATACAAAGATGAGGTTCTCTATGACTAAGTTTATTTTTTATTTAAGCCTATTATTTTTCTTCACCCAAACTACATATGCTGCTGATGTGAATGTTACTGTTAGTGAAGTAACGGACAACAGAACAACGGGTAAATTTTTCAAAGGCCTGGATATTGAGTTTGAAGTAAAAAGTCAATCTCTTACAAAAGCGAAAGGCATGTTACCTTTTTCAATATCAAAAGCTACCAGTGACCTTGGAGAAAACTTAGTAAATAAATCTAAAAATGAAAGCGCCAGTTTTTTTACATTTCAACAATTAAAACCAAATAAACCTATAAAAATAAAAACAAAACTTAAAAATCCGTCGAGAAAGGCCTCATCTGTTCACATTACAGGAAGCCTGAATATCTATGTGCCAGATAATAATCCGAATAATATAGTAACTATAAAAGACTACTTTAAATTCTCAAGTAAAACAATTCATCACAAGAATTTCAAATCACGCGGAATATCATTCACTTTCTTTAATAAAGATGATTTGGCAATCTATACTGAAAAAGCTAAAAAAGCTAAAGAACTTGCTAGAAAGAAAAAAATTAATGAAAAATTTACGCTTATAGAAGAGGTTGGTGAAGATCTGGCGGATGCTTTTGCTAACATGTTTTGGGGAAATAGCGATTTAACATTTATTATTACAGACCCTAATAATCAGATACTCAAAATAACTCTATATAATGAGAATGGCCAAGAAATGGAAACCACATCCAGGTCATCATCACCAAAACGAATTTCAGGCAGGCATGGTATGAATTACAAAAAAATGATTCCTTTTAAAGGAAAATTAGTTATTAATTTAGCGGGTAAAAATAATATAAAAACCGTACCTGTTAATATAACAGCCCCATTACCATAAATAATTTATTTATGTAAGATTAATTTAATACCCATGGGCATATTTAGTTTACTCAAACGCATAATTGTTTCGAGTCCGGCTAAAGTCAATATAAACCACAACAAAAAATACTTGAGGGCACATCCATTATGACTGCTAAATTGATTGAAGTACTAGTAATGGAAGGCATCGCAGTTTTACTGTTTATCTTCGCTTACCAGATTGGAGTTAAAGGTAAGCTGACATTAATAGCCGGTTATAATGAAAAAACTGCCTCTAAAGTTAAAGATAAGGACGGGCTCAAAAGGTTAATCACGCGTTTATGTTTATTAGTAGGCATCGGTTCTGCGATCATGCCATTACTGACTTACCTCTTTTTAAGTTATCCTTCCGGTCTTGATTATATTATCGGTGGCTATGGTGGTTTTGTTTTAGGCATAATTGCTATGGTCATGCTTCAGTCGAGAGACTATACCCGTTAGGCGTTTGTGTATTTATGTCGGATAATTCACTGTTTTTTTCGAACGCCCAATCGAGCTTAAAAAACGGGCTCCGGAAATCTATGACTGCTTAATGCTTTTGTACGGTTTTGATCCGGCCAGGCAATTCACGAAAAAGAAAAATCTTAAAATGATATGGGATGCAATAGAAATGGCAACAAAACGCCGCCGGTGAACATAACGGGTAACAAAGAAGCAAAGCGATCTTTTCATTTATAATAACTGCTTAACATTATATGACAACCATTATTTCCGAACAGACCCCCTCGCAACTCAAAACCAGTCTTAGCTGGGCGTATCTGGTGCTGTTACTTATTCTTGGTTTTTTCGTTTGGTGGGGTTATGCGACGTCTACCTCATTAGAGCGCCTAAGTGATCCGGTCTCGGCGGTCGCAGATTCCCTTGGACCGGAACTGGAATTCTATGATGGCGTGGAAACATCACCAAGATGGCAACAAGTGCTGCTCATTTTTCCGGGACTCACTCAAGAAGAATTTATCAAGGTCGCGATAAAAACCTGGCGCGATGTAATAACTACGATACAGCAAAATCCCGAATACTATGATCTAACGGAAGTACAAGTCGCCCAGGCTCATCTATTGATCTTACTGGCCGAAAAACAAAATTGGCAAGCCGCGCAAGATGAATTGAATACCTGGCAAAATACGGATAGCCCCCTCCTTCAATATGTCATTTCTATTTACGGCCATAACCAATATATCGAACGACCTGAGCACGCTTTTTTTGAAATATATCCGGATAACTGGACAACCTTGCATGTATTAAAACAAGAAGCAAAGATACGTGGCGATTCGCAACGACATGAACAAATTAATAACCAAATCCAACAGCTAACACGATCACAGTTGAATCGCACCATCGCTTATACCTTAGTCTGGTGGATGCTGACACTATTCGGTGTTTTACTCTTTATCGTATATTTCCGAAAATTCTTACTCCCAGCAAACCCGTACCAAACGGCCTGGCCGACCAATGATGCCTTAGGTATTTGCATTCGTATCGAGTTGATCCTGACGCTGCTATTACTAATGCAAAGTGTTTGGTATGTCCTGGCCGAGTACGTTGAAATATTGTCCCCCCTGGTGGATATTTTTTATTCGTGGATGTCATTGTTCTCCGGGTTGGTTAGCGTGTTCTTCATTCACCTCTTTTTAATCAGACCAAGAGCAACCACTTTTCGCGATGCATTCGGTTTATCGCTGTCCCGCATGAACGGCGCGCTGCCATTATTTGGCTGGGTACTGGTTTTACTCAGCCTGGACAATATCGGCATCATTATGATTAACCTCATCGCCGATGGCCTGGGGGTGAAGCCTGATTGGAGTGAAGGTATCTCTGAAAACCTGTTATGGGGAACACCCTTCGAGGTCACCCTTGAAAGTATTGATACGGTGATATGGGCACCGATTTTTGAAGAACTCCTCTTTCGAGGCGTTTTATATCTGGGGCTTCGTCAACGCTATTCACCCATCGTCGCCGCGTTAATCAGTGCCGCCCTCTTTTCCTTGTTACATTTTTATTCGATTGTCGGATTTTTTGAGGTTTTTTGGAGTGGTATCCTCTATGCGTTGGCATTTGAGTATAGCCGTAGCCTGCTACCGGCCATAGGTGCACACATGCTATATAACTTGCATTGGTTACTTTATTCGTTGGTCTTCTATCGATTGTAGCAACGTGCCGCGACCGATCTCGACAAACTTGCAAGCGAGATGGCTTTATCAGCAAGAATACAGGCCGGTCGACCCAGCCCATAGCGCGGACATTAATCTGATACTTATAGTTCGCCTGAAATGAGAAAGCTAATAAGAAAGCTGTGGTCAACATTATTGACTGGAATCAACACACAATCCTGCCAAGCAAATTATCACTCTCTTATATAGCTGACTACATCCGGATCATAAAAATTCAGCCCCCGATTTGTCTGCTCAAAATCATTTCGCCTCTATCTTACTGTTTTATATGATATTTTCACCTCTAGCCGAGCAAAAAACAGCTGAAAAACTACTCCACTTTTAGCTAATTACCTGATAAAATCGCTCGGATATTAACGCTAAATTTTTGAGGTATTTTGTAATGGAAGCAGTAGTAAACGGTCAAACCATCCAGCTAAGCGAAGCGGGCTGGTTAGAGAATCTTGACGAATGGAGCGAGGAGCTCGCCGTCGAAATCGCAAAGAATGAACAAATTCCTGAGCTTACGGAAGAACATTGGGACATCATCAACACCGCGCGTGAATTTTTCACCGACGAAGGTGTGGTGGCTGAACCGCGTAAGTTCTCCAAGATCATGAAAGAGCGCTTCGGTGCCGATCGCAGTAGCCAACAGTATATCTACTCACTGTTCCCTACCGGTTTGATCAAATGCGCAAACAAAGTGGCCGGACTTCCTCGTCCTAAAGGTTGTAGCTAAGCCGACCGCCTCTTTACCGCAAAGCAAAGTTATTAAAAAAGCCAGGTCATCGACCTGGCTTTTTTTTGTTAACGAAACGAGTTATTTCGTTATTAAATCAATAACCCCTCACCAGCCCGGGGGCAGTTTTTCGTTTATCACAATACTGTCTTTGGTTACGGTAATGTAGTTGCCTTTGGTGAGTTCCTTAAAGATACGGCTGACCATCTCGCGCGAAGAGCCAACGATATGGGCAATATCCTGGTGCGTCAGTTTGGGTTTAACCATCATCTTACCGTCTTCATTTGTATCTTTGGCCAGATCTAATAAGGTATGAGCAACACGTCCATACACATCCATCAAGGCCAGACTTTTTACACTTTCGGTCAGGCCGCGCACTTGTTTTGTCAGCGCGCGAATCAGGTTAAAGGCCAGATTACTATTATCCGCCAGGCATTGTTTAAAGCTGGCCTTGGAGATGATCATCACCTTGGTCGGGGTTAAGGTCATCACCGAGGCGGAACGGGGCTCGTCATCGACGAGTGATAACTCACCAAAATAATCACCCGCACGTAAAATATTTAAAATGACTTCCTTGCCTGTTTCGTCACAGGCATAGGCTTTGACTTCACCTTCGAGGATAACGTATAGGGAATCGGTATTATCCCCCTCATTGATCAAGATTGAATTCGCGGGATAATTGCGCGTATGAGTATGTTCGGTTAAGGCACACGTATCATCCGCCGCTAATTCCGAAAACAAGTAAACTTGATTAAGCATCGGTGACCTCGATCAATTGTTGGCAAAGTTCACGCTGTCCAGCACTCGCTGCGCGTTTTTATTATAGATGTACATCTCTCTGCAATCCTTGCATATCACTTAGTTCAATTGACTGGTCACAAACGGGTTAAGGCGTCGTGTCCAGCAGTACTTCTCCACCGTAAAAAACCGTAAAAATCCGCTCGCCCGAAGGCGATCTTTTTGCTGCGCTTATCTGGTCGGTATCTTGAATCGTGCCTGTTTCGTTTCTGGCATCATTTCTGGCATCGATGCCGCTGCACTAACTCCGTACCCACTCTATATATGTTGAACTAAAGCATATATGATTTAGGCGTTGAAGTCATGGTGCTAAATAACAACCAAGGC
>CAMYMO010000372.1 GCA_947259425.1 uncultured Ectothiorhodospiraceae bacterium
GCGGGTGACCTGTTGTTCGATCGATTTATTAATCGTCGTTGCATCGGCAATATCGTCCCCGGATGGAAAATTCTCAAGCGCTGGACCTATTGTTGCTTTATAACCCTTATTATTTTCCAAACGTTCACAATACCAGGGTAACACGACCGCGCCAGACGATTTGGCGATACGTGCCGTGGTGGTTAGGGTGGCGGTTTGAACGCCCATAAAAGGTGCGAAAACGGTGCCTCGATTTCCAAAATCCTGGTCAGGTGCATACCAAAGTACATCGTTGTTTTTTAGCTGCTTAAGCAGTTCTCTTAAATTGCTACTCTTTAACAATTCGCCATGAATACGCGTCCGTGAACTGACCATCATAGCGTTAAACAGTTTGTTGCGGGCAGGTTTATAGGTTGGGGTTAGTTGCTTGAAAAACTGCATGCATACCCGACCACCGATCTCAAGAGTAGTGTAGTGTGCGCCTAGCAGCAATACGCCATTGCCTTCTTTTTGGGCCGCCTCAACATGCTCCATACCTTCAATATGCGAATATTGTTGAAAAAAATCATCTTTACCCCACCAGCTTATTGCCGATTCTAATATCGCCATCGTGCTGGAATAAAAATTTTGACGCATTAAACGACGGACTTCTGATTTAGTGTAGTGAGGAAAACATAGTCGAATGTTAGTACGGGTGATGCGTCGTCGCTCCGCCATGAAGATCAGCCCCAAATAGCTTAATACTTTTGCAATTTTGCTGACCATGGGGAACGGCAATGAACTGCAAAGCCGAGTAAATCCGAATCCAAGCCATAGTGGCCAGTAGATGGGATTTATAATATATCGTGCAGAATAGGGGTTGTCTGGATTTGCCATAACAAAAGTAGTATAGCGTAACTTGAATAAATCCGGTTGCAGTAAATTAAAGGGTTAACGCACTAATTTCGATAAGCTTTTAAATTGACTATGGCTGGCATCGCCAAGCCATTCAAACAAGACGGATTCCGTATTGGCAATGATGGCACCTGCCTGACGCATTCGTGCAATGGCGTTGTTAAAATTGGCTTTAGTACGTGAGCAAATACCATCGGCAACGATGATCACGGTTTTACCTTGAGACAAAAGATCCATGCAGGTTTGGGTGACACAGATATGAGCTTCCATTCCCATGATAATCCATTGTTCGCGCGTTTCATCTGAGATGATTTCATCCATCCCGTCAGCACCACAACTTGAGAAGCAGGTTTTGACAATTGGAATGCCGTCTAAATTTTTCTGGATGGCGGCATGGGTGGCGCCCAAACCTTGCGGATATTGTTCTGTATGGGTGATCGGAATATTTAGCTCTGAAGCCGCTTGTAATAAAATATTCGTATTGGCGAGTAACTGTGCGAGTATGGTTTCTGGCATCACGTTTGCCAATCGTTCCTGAACATCAACGATCAGCAGTTGACTTTGCTCGGCATGGCACAACGAGGTTGTGTTCATGGTGTCGCGTCTAACCAGGCATTAATCAAGGTCATGTCTTCGTCCATTAACGTACCCGCGGCTTGCTTGAGCTGTAAGGTATTTACGATATAGGCATGACGGGCACGTATGTAATTACGTTGGGCAAGATATAATTCACGTTGTGAATCGAGTACATCAACCGCAGTACGGGTACCGACCTCAAAACCAGCCTGGGTCGCTTCCAGTGCGGATTGGGAAGAACGCACCGATTGTTTTAAGGCGTTGACCTGGCTGATGGCCGATAAAACGGTTAAATAACTATTTCGAGTGAGACGTTCTGTCGCACGGCGTTGTGTTTCGTAAAGTTGTTTGCTTTGCTGATAAAGCGCAGCGGCTTCACGACCAGCGGCATTGGTGCCACCACCTGAATAAATTGGAATATTTAATTGTAGTGAGAGAGTCGTTCCATCACTCGCAAAAGGGAAAGTGCCGCCATTTTGTTCTCGATCGGCATAACTCGCCTCAAAGTTCAGGATAGGGTAGTGCCCCGCGTAAGCCAGGTCTTTACCTTCACGTGCGGCATTCACCGCTTGTTCAGCACTAAGCAGCAAAAGATTTCTTTCCAGTGCGGTTTTGACCCAGGCTTCCATATCATTGGGATCGGGGGAGACTAATTTAAGGTTGGCTTTTACCGCGTGTAATTCACCGTGAGCTTGACCGGTGATCTCGCGTAGACTTTCATTGCTCAGATCCAGTAGGCGTTGTGCTTCGATCTCGGATGAGACGGCCTGATCGTAACGGGCCTGGGCCTCGAGAACATCGGTGATCGCAGTTAGACCAACCTTAAAGCGTTGCTTGGCCTGATCGAGTTGTTGGGCGATGGCCTTCTTTTCGGCCTTGGCAAACACCAGGCTGGCGGATTCTGAGAGCACATCAAAATAACTTTGCGCCACCCGTAAGATCAAATCATATCGAGCATTGCCATAAACGGCTTCGGCCTGGGCGACCAGCGCATCAGCCTGGGCGATGGCATCGAACTGGCTCTTATTATAAAGTGTTTGCGTTAATTTAAGAGCATAACTTTGATTATCATAATTATCGTCGACTATAGTACGAATAGAAGATGTCGAGTTTTCATCGATAATCTCTGAGTATTCCCCACTTAAATTGATCTGTGGTTTTACATTTGCCCACGCTTTCGGCGATGCCTCAACCGCTGCCTGATACTCAGCAACAGCGGCACCATAGGTTGGGTCATTTTGCTTGGCAAGTTCGAATACCTGTGACAGATCTTCCGCCTGAAGCTGGAAGCTGGTTAGCGATAAAAATAACCCAAGAAAAATTTTATTGTTCATATAAACATCCTGTTAAGTAAAACTAATATTGATTCATGGTTGGGTCGACGTCCTGTGCCCAGGCCTCAACGCCGCCTTCTAAATTAATGACATTCTTAAAACCTTGTTGTTCAAGATAAAATGCAACTTGCCGACTGCGTATGCCATGGTGGCAAATCACAACCGTTTCTTTTTCAGGATCCAGGTCTTCTGCGGCCATCGGTATTTGACGCATCGGCACGAGTTCGGAGCCCGCCAGATGACATTTTTCAAACTCCCAGGGCTCGCGTACATCGAGCAGAAATGGCACAGATTCGCAATCCTGCAAATATTCAGATAATTCTTTAGCCGAAAATCGTCGCATGTTTTGTCAAACTATATAAACGAATCATTATACGCCTCTTTGAACTATTTATTGAGGCTAGAATGGCTAAAAATGAGAATTAAAGCACGAAGCGGTCAGGTTGGAGACAATGATGCAGCGGCGGCAGGTCCGTTTCAAATAGCCTATCTGTGCGGTATTGGTCCTCACTCAGGCGTGTGATTAGTTCAGCCTCCATGACCGGACTGTCTCCGACGATTGCAAATAATCGCCCACCGACAGTGAGTGATTGTAGCAGTGCAGCGGGTAAAACGGGAATTGAGCCGGTGACTGCAATCACGTCATATGGCCCATGTTGCGGCCAGCCCTGTGCAGCATCACCCTGTTCTAACGTGACATTGACGATGGCCTCGTCTTCGAGTTTTGCCTTTACACGGTTGATAAATTCTTCGTGGATATCGACACTGAATACGTGACGAGCTGATTTAGCCAGCAGCGTGGTGACAAATCCGCTGCCAGTACCGATTTCCAATACCGTTTCTGTCGGTTGGATAGCTAAAGTCTGTAACATCCGGGCCTCCAGCTTGGGGGGCATCATAACCTCACCAAAATCCAGCGGCACAGATAAATCAGCAAATGCGATATTTTGATAGCCGGCGGGGACAAATTCTTCACGCGGAACATCGGCGAGCAAATTGAGCACATTATCATCAAGCACATCCCAGGGGCGAATCTGCTGTTCAACCATATTATGACGGGCGGTTTCGGTGCTCATATCGCTCATAGCGGGTTCCTTATCGTTTTTAGAATGGCCATCAAGTCATCTAGAGTAAGCAGTTTGAGGAGGGCAAGCAAGGAGGATGCCGCTGAATTTCGGCTGAATTTCATAAGGCCCCCATTAAATGGATTTATTTCTATTTTGCGAATATCCATAAGCTTGCTACACTGTGCTGATGGGTAATTGGCGAAAAATAATACGCAGACGCAAACTGATCGGGTTTTTATTGATCACGGCCCTGGCGTTTTTGACTGTATTACCTGCTCATGTTCACTTGCATCATGTTGAAGTCGGCGCCGGAGCTAGCCATCAGCACGAACATTTATTAGATATGCATGTCTACAGCTCCGACTTGAGCTCATCACATCATGATGAAGCCCAGGTTCTGATGGCAACCCCGGATGGCATGCTTAAAAGCCTGGATTTTAAAATCAGTCCATCACTGATTCTTGCCTTACTCGTTTCGATTTTCTCGCTGGCCATTGCTCGATTTGTCCCCCGGCAGAAGTCAGAACTCTTTTTGCCTACTAACGAATCCGCCCATCTTTCTCCTCCCCTGCGCGGACCACCTCAATAAATTTCAGATAGTTTTATTTTTAGATTAAGCGGTAAATGAGCCGCGCCGAATTGTCGCGTGTAAAAGGCGCAGATGGTTCAATGCAATTTCTTTGAAGAGTTCAGGAGTACATATCAATGCGTGCTTGGATATGGTTAGGAATGTTTGTGTTTGTCACGCCAGTAACAGCAGAACAACCACAAAATGATTCAACAATAACGCTGGATCAGGTGATGGTCCTGGTGCTGGAGAATAATCCGGAGTTACGGGGTGCCAGTTATCAGACGCAAGCCGCTGCGGCGCGAATTCGTGCGGCTCAGCAAACGCCCGCAATGTCAGTCAATATCGAGTTGGAAAATTTTGCCGGCAGTGGAAGTTTAAATGACAGTCAGGCATTAGAGTCGACGTTAAGTCTGTCGAAAATATTCGAGCTTGGCAATAAAAATGAGTTGCGCGGTGAAGTGGCTAGTCAGGAATCGTTTTTGCTGGATACCCACCAGGATGCCCGGCGTTTGGATATCCTGGCAACAGCAGCCAGGCACTTTATTCATGTTGCGACTGATCAGGAATCGCTTGAGCTTTCGCGAGATAAACTAAAATTACTGCAACGCAGTTATAAGGTTGTTGAAAAGCGGGTCAGGGCAGGGCGAAGCCCCGTTGCAGAACGACGTCGTGTCGCGATTGCGGTAACCCGAGCTGAAATTGAACTGGAACATGCTGAACATGAATTAAAGACCTCGCAGTTAAAATTGGCGACGATGTGGGGCAGCAAAGCTGTTAACTTTTCAGCCGTAAGAGGTGACTTATATCGCTTACCGGCGATCGAGCCTTTTAATAAGTTTGAGAAATGGCTCGACCGAAATCCGGACCTGGTTCAATTCGCGACGGAACAACGCCTTAGCCAGTCGCGTGTAAATCTAGCCAAGTCAAGGCAAAGCAGTAATATTGAGTTTACTGCGGGGCTTCGACATTTGAATGCCTTAGATGACAGCGCATTGGTTATGTCGGCTCGTATTCCCTTTGGTTTAAATTCGCGAGCTGCACCTGTGATTGAAGAGCAGCAATCATTAGCCCAGGAAGTTGAATTTCGTTTTGAAAAACAAAAACTGGCTTTATACGCCAGTTTATTTGAGATCTACCAGGAGCTATCCCATAGCCATTTTGCAGTTGAAATGTTGCAATCTCGTATCCTGCCGGAAGCCAAGAAAGCTTTAAGAGAATATGAAAAAGGTTATGCCGCCGGGCGTTATTCATTTTTAGAACTTATTGATGCACAACAAACCTTGTTAGACGCACGGCTTGAAGTTGTCACCACCGCCGCAAATTATCATCGCTATCGAATTGAAATAGATCGACTGACCGGTGCACGTCTGCAGTTAGGAGTAAAACCATGAATCGTAATTTAATCAGTATTTTAATCGTTATTGTTGTGACCATCGTTTTAAGTGTGTGGATTGTTACCACCCAGGACGGGCATGAGCATGCCGATGGTGGTCATGATGGTCATGGCGGCCATGACGATCACGCAGAAGAAATGCCACGTGGCCCGCATGGTGGTCGTTTGCTTGAAAAAGACGGCTTTAGTCTGGAGATGACTATCTTTGAATCAGGACTACCGCCTGAATTTCATATCTTTGCCTATCAAGATGGGAAGGCACTTGATCCTAAAGAGGTCATGCTAAATATTAAACTGCATCGTACCGGTGACAAGGTTGACGACATAAAGTTTTTTCCACAACAGGATTATCTAAAAGGTAATTTGGTGATCTATGAACCTCATTCGTTTGAGGTGGAAGTAGAAGCAAGCTATGCCGGGAAAACTTCTGCCGGTAATACTTTTCAATGGCGTTACGATAATTTTGAAGGTCGTACTGAAATACCTGAAGAAATCGCAAAGGCGATGGCAATTGAGACGGAAGTCGTTGGCCCGGTAAGTTTAACTGAGACACGAACTTTCTCGGGACAGGTACATACTAATCCGAATTTATTATCACGTGTTCGTCCACGTTTTGCTGGCATAGTGAAGTCGGTACGCCGTGAATTGGGTGAAGTCGTCAAAGCGGGTGATGTATTGGCGACCGTGCAAAGTAATGAAAGTCTGCAAACTTATTCAGTTAAGGCGCCTATTGGTGGTTTAATCGTTCGACGTGATATTCAGGTCGGCGAATCCACCAGCGATGAGCCGTTATTTATTATCGCCGATCTTTCTAACGTTTGGGTTGAGCTGGATATCTTTAGTCGTGATTTGGATAAAGTGAAACCCGGTCAGTCAGTTATGATCGAAACGCTTGATAAACAAAATCAACGTGTTGGGATAATAGACTGGATGTCGCCACTGACTGCGCATGCCAGTCAAAGTGTGCGTGCCCGGGTGCAGGTTGATAATAAGGATGGCGTATTCAGACCGGGGCAGTTCATGCGTGGACATGTCACTGTGGCTGAACATGCAGTGGATCTTGCTGTACGTCAGTCTGCAGTACAGACATTTCGTGATTTTCAGGTTGTCTATGCAAAGTTTGGTGATACCTATGAGGTGCGCATGCTTGAACTCGGTAGACGAAATCAGGATTGGGTTGAGGTATTGAGTGGTATTGATCCTGGGACGCGTTATGTCACCAAGAACAGTTATCTGATTAAAGCGGACATCGAAAAGTCCGGCGCCAGTCATGATCATTAAGCTGTGATACTGAGGATAATATAATGTTAAGCAAAATTATTTCATTTTCACTGGCGCAACGCTGGGTGGTTCTGGTTATCGTGGCCGCCATCGCAGGACTGGGCATTTATAATTTCAATCAACTGGCCATTGATGCAGTACCGGATATTACCAATGTCCAGGTACAGATCAATACCGAAGCACCCGGATATTCACCATTGGAATCGGAACAACGGATCACATTTTCGATTGAAACCGCGATGGCGGGGTTACCGAATCTGGATTACACACGTTCTATCTCGCGCTATGGCTTATCACAGGTAACCGTGATCTTTAAAGACGGTACCGATATTTATCTTGCCCGCCAATTGGTCAATGAGCGTCTTTCAGAGGTTAAAAATAAACTCCCAAACGGGATAGAACCTGCGATGGGACCGATCGCGACTGGTCTTGGTGAAATATTTATGTATACAGTCGCGAGTAAAGAGGGCGCGGAACATGATCCAATGACCTTGCGCACCATACAGGACTGGATCGTACGGCCCCAACTAAGACAAACGCCCGGTGTCGTGGAAGTAAACACGATTGGTGGTTACAGTAAACAGTTTCATGTTTTGCCTTATCCGGATAAATTAATTGCTTATGACTTAACGTTACAGGATGTTATGTCGGCACTGGCCAAAAATAATCTGAATACTGGCGCCGGTTATATCGAACGATTCGGCGCACAGTACCTGATACGCTCACCAGGTCAGATCGCAAATTTAAATGACATAAAACAGATTACCATTAAAAAACGCAACGGAGTTCCGGTATCCATCGAAGATGTAGCCGAAATTAAACTTGGTAGCGAATTACGCAACGGTGCAGCGACTCAAAACGGTAAAGAGGTTGTGTTAGGTACCGTCTTTATGTTGATCGGCGAAAATAGTCGAGCCGTTGCACGAGCCGCTGCAAAAAAACTCGAGTCCATTAAACCCTCTTTACCCGAGGGGGTTGAGTTAACTCCACTCTATGATCGTACTTCCTTGGTCGATAAAACGATTGCGACCGTGAGAAAAAATCTGGTTGAAGGTGCACTGTTAGTCATTGCAGTGTTGTTCCTGTTATTAGGTAACTGGCGAGCTGCACTCATTACGGCCGCGGTGATTCCGTTAGCGATGTTGATGACAATTACCGGTATGGTCCAATCTAAAGTGTCTGGAAACCTGATGAGTCTGGGGGCGCTTGATTTTGGTTTGATTGTTGATGGGGCGGTAATTATTGTTGAAAATTGTTTAAGACAGCTAGGCCTATATCAAAAGATGCACGGTAGTGTGCCGGATCTAAAAGAGCGTTTACGGATTGTGCGTGAGGCAACCGTCGAAGTCATTCGTCCGAGCGTATTTGGTGTGATTATTATTTTGATCGTTTATGTTCCTATTTTCGCGCTGAGTGGCGTGGAAGGGAAAATGTTTCATCCTATGGCGTTTACGGTAGTCACGGCATTATTAGCGGCATTAATCCTTTCACTCACTGCGGTACCCGCGGCGATTGCCCTATTTGTACGTGGGCCGATCAGTGAAAAGGAAAACCGTTTTATGCGGTGGGCTAAAAGGGTTTACACATCGGCATTGCAATTTGTGATGTCATATCGCTGGCCAGTGGTGGTAACAGCCATCGCATTGGTTTTGTTATCCGGGGTACAGGCCTCGCGCATGGGCACAGAGTTTGTACCCAA
>CAMYMO010000373.1 GCA_947259425.1 uncultured Ectothiorhodospiraceae bacterium
GTTTATATTGTTGTCCGCACTGCCAACAAAAGACCAAGGTGTGCGATATAAACTGGCGTGAGTTTGGCGGCTGTGCTCGAACCATGATCAGTATTGTTAATGTTTATCCGAAAGAGGCCATTCCAACAGAGAATCTTTTATTACAATTAAAAGAACAAACACAAATAGAATGGCGATATTTTTATTTCTTTGGGCCGTTAATAACACTTAAGCGTGAAAAAAATTGAAGGCTTGACAGAATCAGGTATCAAGAGCAAACTGAAAAGCATGAATAAGAAATCAATCCCATTCGGTACCACGACAACTTCTGCTTGCAAAGCAGAGGTCGCGGTTAAGGTTATGAATAAAGTACGCTGCATTCGCTGGGTGCTGACTTATGGCTGTGTTCCGAATTGATTTAACTTAACCTCTAACTAATTATTTCAAACGGGCCGCAGCGAAAACTGCGGCCCGTTTCGTTTTGGAATGAAGAAAATGGAAAAACTAAAATGAAGGCGCACCCCTATAGAATATTTACCGGTTTTTTGATCATCATTCTGATTTGGTCAACAACGCCGTTAGCAATTAAGTGGAGTGGTGAAGGCCCGGGCTTTATTTTTGGGGTATCCGCGCGCATGACGATTGGCCTGGTATTGTTATTGCTCATTGCCTTTATCAAAAAAGTACCGCTTCCGATACATAAACAAGCATTACTGACTTACTTCGCCGCTGGTTTTGGTATTTATGGTGCGATGTTATCGGTGTATTGGGGTGCTCAATTCATTCAGTCTGGTTTTATTTCGGTTTTGTTTGGACTAACCCCGTTCATGACCAGCCTGTTGGCCTATTTTATTTTGCAGGAAAAAGCCTGGTCTGTTTCGAAATTAATTGGATTACTGATGGGTATTATCGGTTTGCTCTTTATTTTTTGGCAGAGTATCGACTTTGGTGGGGATGCGGTCTACGGTATCGCAGCGGTATTGCTATCGGTTTTTATTCATGCACTCAGTGCGGTTGCAGTAAAACGGGTTCATGGCGATTTACCTTCCGCCACGGTGACCACTGGGGGAATGTTGTTTGCAACACCGACCTATCTTTTGACCTGGTTAATAGTGGATGGAGAATTTCCGCAAGCCATCCCTGACCATGCATTCTGGTCAATTATTTATCTTGGGGTGATTGCCACGACAATTGGTTTTAATCTGTATTTTTATGTTTTAAAGCATATGCAGGCAAATCAAGTTGCTTTACTGACCCTAGTGACGCCGGTACTGGCACTCTGGATTGGTCAAATATTCAATAATGAAGAGCTTGTCTGGGGCGCTTGGCTTGGTAGTGCGATGATTTTAATGGGCATGAGTGTTTATCAGTGGTCATATTTATTGCCGCGCGTCTGGTTACGAGATAAAAAATAAGGTATATAGTGTGCATCAGTGAGAGGTTTTAATGCCGTTACGTACACTAATATATAGTTTCATTTTAATTTTGCTGGCAGGATGCCAACAAGACTCGGGGCACGATAAGTCTGACTTGCCGCCAGTGTTGGATGCCATTCTCGAAAAAAATGAACTAGTGGTGGTAACGCGTAACGCGCCGACAACCTATTATAACTTGCGTGATGAGCAAACCGGTTTTGAGTTCGATATGACTCAGGCCTTTGCCGAGTCACTCGGTGTTAAGGTTCGTTATATCATCAAGGATTCAACACGCGAGTTGCTGCAGGCATTACAATCGGGCGAAGCCCATCTGGGGGCGGCTGGCCTAAGCAAAACACCCGAGCGACAAGCGTTATTCCTGTTTGGACCAACGTATCAAGAAGTGCAGCAGCAAGTGGTTTGTCGTCGCGGTGGTCCGAATCCGAAAAAAATTGACGATCTTATTGGGTTGGAAATAAAGGTTCCCGCTGAGACCAGTTATGCAGAAAGATTAACTCAGCTAAGTGCAGATAACCGGGAAATCGCATGGCAGCAGGATTACGCAACCGATACCGAAATTTTACTCGAAAATGTCTGGCTCAAGAAAATAGAGTGTACCGTAGCTGATTCTCATATCGTTTCAATAAACCGCCGCTATTATCCGGAACTACGCGTTCGTTTTGAACTGGCCAAGCCAGAGTCGTTGGCCTGGGCCATGCCACAACATGCGACTCAATTAAAATCCAAAATCGATGAATGGTTCGGTGATTATCGAGATTCGGGGCAATTGGAGGCCTTGCTGGAACGGTATTATGGTTACATTGAAGTTTTTGATTATGTCGATACACGCAAATATGTTCGTCGCATTCATAAGGTATTGCCAAAGTATAAAAAGGAATTTAAGAAAGCGGCGACTAAAAATAAAATTGATTGGACATTACTCGCAGCTCAGTCCTATCAGGAATCCCACTGGCGCCGCAATGCAAGAAGTCCAACCGGTGTACGAGGCATGATGATGTTGACGCAAACGACTGCCAAAGAAGTAGGTATAACAAGCCGTCTGGATCCGAAACAAAGTATCCAGGGTGGCGCAAAATATATGCAACGATTGATACAGCGAATCCCCGAAGATGTGACTGGTCACGATAGAATCTTGTTTGCGCTTGCTGCTTATAATGTTGGCATGGGGCATGTACATGATGCCCGCACCCTGGCGAGGCGATTGAAAAAAAATCCCGATGTCTGGCATGAAGTTAGTGAAGTATTACCATTACTCAGCCAAAAAAAATATTACAAGACATTAAAATATGGTTATGCTCGTGGCCGAGAACCCGTTCGTTATGTCCAACGCATTCGTGACTACCACAATATATTATTAAAACACCTGGAAAAAATATAATTGGAAAAGATATAATTGTAAAAGATCTAAATTAGTAAACTGCATCGGTCGAATATTTAACCCCTTTAATCCAGCTAGTCGTTAATCTATCTGCAGGTCGATGGTGTTGCTAAGTGAGAGCATGCTAAGCAGGGGAAAGGGAATCTCACTAGGTTTGAAGGTGAATGACTTAGTAGATTGATTCGGCAAGGATGTGGATGAAATGTTTAGTATTTAACGCTGTGCTTTGGGAATAGCGTTTCTCACATCACATCATCGGCTTGCAACTGAACTAAATAGACCGCGGCAGGATAAGTTTGTTAGTGGTTTATGGTCAGTAGTGTTGTTCGATATATTTTTCCACGATCGCCTGAAACTCTTCTGCGATATGATCACCTTTTAAGGTCACCGTCTTTTCCCCATCTTCATAAACGGGGGCAACGGGTTTTTCGCCGGTGCCGGGGAGGCTAATGCCAATATTAGCGTGTTTACTTTCGCCTGGGCCGTTTACAACGCAACCCATTACCGCAACCGTCATGTCTTCAACACCAGAATACCGTTGCTTCCAATTGGGCATGTTGTTGCGCAAGTAAGACTGGATCTCTTGTGCCAATTGTTGGAAGTAAGTACTGGAAGTTCGGCCACAACCGGGACAGGCAATCACTTGCGGGGTAAATGAACGTAGTCCCATCGATTGTAGAATTTCCTGGGCAACGATGACTTCCTGGGTCCGATCACCTCCGGGTTCTGGGGTTAGCGAGATGCGAATGGTATCGCCAATACCTTGTTGTAGCAAAACCGCTAGTGCAGCGGTAGAGGCAACGATGCCTTTGCTGCCCATGCCGGCTTCGGTTAAACCCAAATGTAATGGATAGTCGGACTGTTCGGCTAATGAAGAATAAACCGCAATTAAATCCTGTACGTTACTCATTTTACAAGAGAGGATAATCTTGTCTTGACTTAGGCCAATGTCTTGCGCCTGTTGTGCGCTTTCTAAGGCAGAGCGAATCATCGCCTGATACATCACCTGTTTGGCATCAAGCGGGTTTGCACTTTTGGCATTTTCATCCATGGTGCTGGCCAACACCGCCTGATCAAGACTGCCCCAGTTAACACCGATACGAATCGGTTTATCGTATTGGCAGGCAATCTCGATGAGTTGCGCAAATTGCTCATCACGTTTTTTACCACGCCCCACATTTCCGGGATTGATACGATATTTTGCAAGTGCCTCGGCGCAACCAGGGTGGGCGCTCAATAATTTATGTCCGTTAAAGTGAAAGTCGCCAATAATGGGGACATCGACACCGAGCTGGGTCACCCGATCTCGGATGATCGGTACTTGTTGCGCAGCGGCATCGGAATTGACCGTAATCCGTACTAATTCCGAGCCCGCCTTAGCCAGCTCAACGATCTGTTGAGCAGTTTTTTCGGCCTCTGCAGTATCTGTATTGGTCATCGATTGCACGACCACCGGGGCATCGCCACCGACCAGAATGCCACCAACGGCAACGCTATTCGTTTTGTGTGTA
Source organism: uncultured Ectothiorhodospiraceae bacterium (assembly GCA_947259425.1). Lineage (GTDB taxonomy): Bacteria > Pseudomonadota > Gammaproteobacteria > UBA6429 > Thiohalophilaceae > SZUA-24. The sequence goes on from CAMYMO010000373.1 coordinate 4,305, forward strand.
TTGATTTTGCTCATTACGATGATTTTATCACAGCCTTGAGGATAAAACGGCGAGAATCGCTATTCAAAAAGACATATACTAGCGCCTTTATGAAAAATGCTACAGAGGAACTCGATGGGAGCGAATAATATGAATTCTGAGAAAAAGCCGACACTGGCTGAGTTAGCCGATCGTCATGAGATGTATCAATATGCCGTTCAGGCGCCAGAAAACGAGGTCGAGTTTTTTGAAGAAACCTATCAAAAGTTACGGGGTAAAAAACCGCTTTCCATGAAAGAGGATTTTTGTGGAACGTCCTATTTATCAGTTGAGTGGTGTAAGTCCGATCCTGAGCGTACCGCGATTGGTGTGGATATTTGTCCGGATACTTTGAAATGGGGTGAAGAACACAACATTAAACCCGCGGGTGAAGAGGTCGCGAGTCGTTTACAGATCATACAGGCCGATGTGCGTGATGTGGTTGAACCTAAAGTTGATATTACCTGCGGGCTGAATTTCAGTTTTTGTATTTTTAAAACTCGAGAAGAATTACGTGGTTATTTTGCCAAGGCGCTTGAAGGTCTTAAAGACGATGGTATGTTAATTCTTGATATGTTCGGGGGCACCGAGTGTCTGGATGAACTTGAAGAAGAAACCGAGATGGATGAAGTGGATGCCAGCTACCTTTGGCAACATAAGAAATTTAATCCGATCAATAATGACATTCTGTGTCATATCCATTTTGAATTTCCGGACGGTTCGCGCATGGACAAGGCCTTTACTTATGACTGGCGCCTATGGTCATTACAGGAGTTACGTGAGTTATTGGAAGAAGCAGGTTTCAGTAAAGTTCGAATCTATTGGGAAGAGTTTGAAGAAGACGACGAAGACGATGACTTTATGGAAGGCACCGGCGAATTTTTCGAGGCGACCGAAGTTGAGAATCAGGAATCCTGGCAGGTCTATATTGTTGCTGAAAAATAATCAATAATTCAGCATTTGGATAACTTAATCGGGGAGCGGATAATGGCTAGTGATTTCTCCATCCTCTGGACAGGCAACAAAATCTATTGTGGTTATACGCGATGAGATGTCAGACACAAACATAGGGAAGGAACCGTATGAACGATATTTATAAAACGCCAGAATCGAGTCTTGAAAAGAATAATATAGTCACGGGGTACGATTTTGAACTGTATACAATCCCGGCAATAGCTCTGGCCACATTTTTTGGCACGATATTAGCGGGCGGTTTACTGCTTGCGATTAATTTCAGGAAACTTGGCAAAGAAGACGCTGCCAGAAAGGCATTGATTTATTCCGCTATTGCCATGGTCGGGGTCTTTATCATTGCCTTTCTGATTCCCGAAGATATTCCTGGCCCCAATATTATTTTCACGATAATTCAATTGTTCGCCATGATCCAGATTGCTAAAAAGCTACAGGCCGAGGATATTAAAATTCATATTGATAATGGCGGTTTGATCGCATCAAACTGGAAAGCCTTTGGTCTTTCGCTTGTGGTTCTTACCGGGGTGATGGCCATTCTTTTTGCTGTCGTAATGCTCTTTATGTAATAAATGTCTGCACAAGATGATAAAAAAGTAAGAGGTATTGTCTGGTTTGGATTTTGGTTTTTATTACTCGGGTTTTCGGTCTATATGTTTCAAACCTGGATCGATAAAGAACGAAATCCAAACCAGGCGCCACAAACATTAACGGATACGAATTCGCGTCAGGTCGTCTTAAAACGAAATCGTCAGGGGCATTACCACGCAACGGGTTATATTAATGGTACTCAACTGGAATTTTTATTAGATACGGGTGCCACTGATATTTCGATACCTGAACACATTGCAGATAAATTAGGGCTTAAAAAACTATATCCAATTGATATTATTACCGCCAATGGAAGAGCAAAGGCCTATGGCACCAAAATAGATACGGCAGAAATTGGTAGTATAAAACTTAATGATCTGAATGCCAGTATCAATCCGAATGTAGATGATAATACTGTTCTGTTAGGCATGAGTTTTCTAAAACAAATTGAATTTACCCAACGTGGTGATACGTTAATATTAAAACAATACCAGTAATGAGTTAAGTGGTTTTAAATTGGGCGACCAGTTGTTGTAAGTCCGATGACAGTTTGCTCAATTCTTCGCTGGCGGTATTATTTTGATCGGCAGCAGAAGTGGTTTCTTCAGCCGCGATTCGAATCGCAACAATGTTTTTATTGATTTCTTCAGTAACCGCACTTTGTTGTTCTGAGGCAGCGGCGATCATGGTGTTCATATCGTTAATGTCATTGATCGATTGTGTGATCGTACTCAAAGAGTCTCCAGCCGAGGCGGCATGTTGAACACTTTGTTGACTTTTTTCTCGACTGGTATGCACTGCTTGTACTGCAGAGCTCGCACCGGATTGAAGTGCAGCAATCATACCTTCAATCTCGCCAGTTGATTTTTGTGTTCGACTGGCGAGGGTGCGAACTTCGTCTGCAACCACCGCAAATCCACGACCTTGTTCACCCGCACGCGCGGCTTCAATCGCTGCGTTTAATGCCAGCAGGTTAGTCTGTTCGGCAATGCCTTTAATGACATCCATCACTGCAGTAATATTTTCACTGTCGTTACTTAATTTCTCGATCACTTGTTCAACATTTTCTAACTCATGCGATGTATCGTTAATGGATGACATTGTTGATTCCACTACCGATTTACCTGACGAGGCTTGTGTGCTTGAACTCGCTGCCGCCTGGGCTGCATTGGTTGCATTACTCGCAACCTCTTGAACGGTGGCGGTCATTTGGTTAATCGCGGTTGCAATCTGATCAATTTCGCTAAACTGTTTATTAATGTTGGAACTGGTTAGTTGTGTAATGGCTGACATCTCTTCTGAAGAAGTCGCTAACAATGTCGTCGATGCGGCGACTTGTTCCAGACTACAGCGGAATTTTTCTAACATATTATTCATCGCTTCGGCCATCACGCCCAGTTCATCTTTAGACTGTATATCAATACGTTGTGTTAAATCTGAAGTTTGTTCGATATCACGCATGGTGCGACTCATCTTGATAATCGGACGCGTGATCATGGTTGCGAACAAAATGCCTACGACAACAGCGATGCTGATCATGACAATGGTGAGTATGCCGCTGGTAAGATTAATTTCTTTTACCAATGCCTCACTTGCTGAAAAAGCTTCGGAAGTTTCAATGCCGCTGACGATACCCCAGCCTATGTTATGAAACTTAATTGGTGCATAAGCGGCGATGGTTTCTTTTCCAAACGGGTTGTTAAAAATTCCCGTTCCGGTTTCAGCGGAGGCAACCTGGTTAACGATTTCATTGTCTATGGTAATCCGGTTTGACGAGGTTGATTGTAACTCGATTAACTTGATATTATTCTTTTCGACACCAATGCTCGCAAGCGATGCCAGATGATTTTGCTTATCCTCAAATAGCGCTCGATAATCACTGCGCAACGTTTTGTCGCTACCGACTAGATAGACCTCACCGGTTTTACCCATGCCGATATTTTCCCATGAAGCATTGGAGTTCATAATATTGTTAATCGATTTGAGGTTAACTTTTAGCACCAGCACACCCAGTATTTCAAATGCATCTTCTTCATCCAAATCCTGGATAGGTGATGCAAAAAACATGGATGGACGATTGAAGTCACCTGCATAAGGCTTTATATCGCTCACTGACACATGCTCATGATTTTCTGAATCGATTGCAGTGATATAGGCTTTTGCCAAGTTTGAATTTTTATAAGGCCCTTCACGCAAATTGGTGGCGAAGTCTGGATTTTTTTGTAGCGAATAGACGATATTACCTTTCGGATCGACGAGATAGATGTCTTCGACTTCCATTTTTTCATATAAACTGGTCAGGACACGATGACCTTCGTCATGCGCATTCGCATACGTCGTACCATCTTCAGGATTGATTAGATTGTATTTGTCACCAAAGTCCGCTTCATTCAGCGCGATATAACTGTTTTGTAATGCAATATCAACATTAGTCAGCTGGGGGATAATAAAATTTGCCGAGGGAGCATGGTTAGTATTCCACTTTTTATAAGCCGCCGCGTAAGCATCGTTGTAATAGGCCGTTAAGCTTTCGGTCTGTTCGGTTACATCGGTTAGTTGACGTTTGTCCGTTTGATAATAGGTCGCGAATTTTTGCATATAGGTGATAATGCTTGCATCAATTGAGTAAGAGCTGACTTTTTTCTCGATGCCTTTGAGGTAATTTTCGAGCTGGGCTTTTTTGATCTCGCGAATACTGATGAGTTGGTTGGCAACCTGTTCTTCTAATGCCGCTTTGGCTGCACTGGTGGATTGCATGCCTAATAGAAAACTAACCACGACCACCGGGATAGCGGCCAGGGCGATGGAAACGACCAAAATTTTAATTTTAATACTGTTTAAAAAACGCATGGAATATCCTTAGCTAACATCTCGATCTTAATGACCATCACAGCGATGGGGACCTATTTAA
>CAMYMO010000374.1 GCA_947259425.1 uncultured Ectothiorhodospiraceae bacterium
TAGGGTGAGTAACCGGCTCCCTTTAATGGCTTTTTATCCAGGCCCTTTTTAACATCCTCTTTGTTACCGAGTATGCTTCCTGCGTAATCCGCATGGACTGGAGTTACCATCAGTGCCCCTATGCCCAGGCTAATGATGCTTAATAGTTTTAGATTTTTCATTATTAATTCCTCCATGAGAATATCGTTTTATTTCTGTAGGTCCAAGCGGCTCAGTTAATATCATCCTGAACAGCTCACCTCTGTCATCCTGAGGAGTGCAACGACGAAGGATTTTTAAGGTTCTTCACTCGCTATTGCTCGTTCCACACGCTTTGAACCACTTCATGGTTCATGCAGTCATTCCTAGGAGCGCTTCGCGTATCGAGCATTAGTCCTTCCGCTTCACTACAGTTATTCCCTACCCTACGCTCCGGTTAGAATGACAGCCTCGAACTTGCGCACTAAGAATGACAACCCAATCATGGTGTATACCAAATCGGTGAGCTATAGGCGCGCTCCTGAATGGTCGCCGGATTACCACTTTCTTTTGGATCAACATTTAACGCAATGGTATCGAACAGGGTATGTCGCGGTGTGGGTATTTGCAGGACACGGACATAATAAAAGGCTCGCACAGTTGCGTCGAATTCCGGATCCGTCCATATCGTCGCTAACTGGGTATCTCCGATTGTGTTTGTATAGTTTCCGGTTTTAACATCAACGGTGTTACCGACTGCAGGTGCTTTACCATCGGCTCCTACGGTACGGCCATCGGCCAGGGCCACATTAAAGACTTTCTCTTGTGGTTTGCCTTCTTTATCTAACCAACCTTTGACGACTTGAATACGATCCAGGTTGGCATCAACAGGATCTTTCATTGCGCTAATGATAAAACTCGGGGCTTTATTCGCTGGCGCCTTGTTTAAATCACCGCCCATGGGGACCCCTTTTTTATATCCAATGGCGACTATGTCATCAGCATGAACATCTGAAGGTAAGTAATCCCAACCGCCAAAGAAACGCAACTGAATGCGCGGTCCGGTTGTGGCATAGACTTCTTTACGTTGCATTGCCTCGAATAAAGCTGCCCGGCTATTTTGTTCAGCATAAACCGCGACCAATCCCGCGGCGCCCATGTCCCATCCCGGGGTACCCGGAATGATGTCTTCTTTTTTGGTTCCAGGTGTTGAGTCCAATGCCATTTTGCCGTGAAAGTTATCTTCTTCAGCAGACGCCATCGCAGTATGAGAATCTGTCGAACCGATCAAACCAAACTTATAGGGATTCGCCCCGATTCTATCTTCCGTTACCAAACCCCGTTTCAATGCACTACGTGCATAATCGCCAACTTTGGCAACTTGCTTTTTATTTTTCAGTATATGCTCACGATCCTGTGCACTTAACTGACTGAGGAAACCATCACTGAATAAGTTTTTTGCTTCAGCCCCTTCGACTGAAATTAGATGATCATACGTTTCATAATCAGCAAACTCATCCGTCGGCGATAGATTAGGATGCGTTTCGGAGTCACCTTTGATCTGGGTCATTTCCACGATGGGTTCCCATTTCATGCGAGTCGTTGCATATTCCTTGCTAATCAAATTACCTTCGCTATCCTGGATCGGAAACATCAAACCCTGACTGATATTTGAATTGTGCGGAATCGCAATAAAATTAGCACCGGTTTTACTGCTGGTGCTATCCAGCCATTTCCATAGATCTTCCGGCTTGTCACTGTCCAGTGAAGTATAAGGTATAAACTGTTCACCCTTTTCCTTACCTTCTTTCATAACAATGACACGATGCAGGTTGGCCCCGCCCGGAGTCGAACTCCATTCCCATCCCATAAAAGCGGTAAACTTACCGGGCTCATCATGACGATCTGCCGCAGACATGATCTCACTCCAGACACTTCGATTAATTTCTTCGTTGCCTAATTCTGGATTTAGCGGGGTGACTTTATTCACTTGACCTATGAGTTCAGCAAATACCTCGATGGACTTGCCTTCATCAAACATTTTTTTATAGCGTTTGCCCGTTTCTGTATTCGCAACGATCGGGTTACCTTTTAAAATATTGGGAATCACGCCCATGAATTCACCATGATCCGACACCACGAGAAAATCCAATGGTGTCCCAATTTGAATTCGTGCCTTGTGATAGGGATGCACAACCGCAAAGCCTTTGGCGTAACGATAAGCGGTATCGGGATCAGCGGTCTGGTTGCCCATTAAAAAAGCATCAGGCGAATAAGAAGTATGCAAGTGGGTATCACCCCAATAGACATTCTTTAAAGGATTAACCGCTAAGGTTTTCTTTATGGTTTTTACCGGTTCAGCGGCCTGTTTAGCTTCTGTTTTAGTTGCCGTTTCAGATTCTGTTTTAGATTCTGATTTTGATTCTGATTTTGATTCTATAGTCGCCTGGCTCTGCGATGGTTGTTCTTTTTTATCGCACGCTGGAATAATCAAAACGCTAAAGATGATAAATAGCAATTTTAATCTAAGCATAATCTTACTCCCCTTATTGGAATTTTTTAGTGTTTGCGAAAGAAAGCATGATCAAGAACATGAACGTTAGCACAACTACTATATGCAAAAAAGTAAGCATGACCGATCTATCCCCCTTTTTTATATGCGGTTTAATTTTGTGGTCTCAACACAGCAACAAAGTTGAACAAAAATGTATCACACCAGGAAATAAATCCATCAACAGGCCGCATCCGATAAACTATTATCCTCGCGCCAACCCTTTAGGGGCTTGCAAACATTAATCATAGAGCTTTATATATTAAGGGAAACGTGCTTAAATCGAAGACACTATTAATAAAAGTAGTTCTACTGATATTCATTGTTTAAATTTATTTCTCACATTATTGATGACTGTATTTAAATTATTCGCCATTTTCGTTCTAAGCCTACAACTGGGTGCTTGTGCCGTGGCAACGCTCGATAAAGATGCAGAGCACGTGGAAATAGCGGCCGAACCGCTCAAATTAGTAAAATGTGAGTACCTGGGTGAAGTCACGGGTACTGAAGGCCACTGGTATACCTATTTGTTCCTCGCGAATCGCACAATACTTCAAGCGGCGATTGACGACCTGCGAAATCGTGCCGCGTTACTCGGTGGTGATACCGTCTTCATTCGAGAGCGCCCCGAATTTATAACATCGGTCACCTTGCTCGGACTGGTTTATCGTTGTAAGAAATAAAACCACTTTTGTCATCTTGAACAATGTTGGTCTGCATGGCATTGAGGACCGTCCCAGAAAAATTAAGATCATTCGTCGTTGTCATCCTCAGGATAATGATCGGTTTAGCCGCAATGACCATTCCGTTTAAAAATGGTGTTGTAAATAAAGGGTCGTGTAGTTACTGCCGCCTTTAATTCTTCCAAATTGTGAGCCGGTTTCAAAAATACCCGAACGATGGTGAATGCTGTAACCGAGCCAGGTTTTGCGCCAGCTTTTGGAATTGAATACATCGCCGATGTTGAGATCAACCGTGAAGTCCAGATAATTTAACAACTTGCTTGGTCGAAAACCTTTCTTTTCCAATTCGGTCTGCTCGATATAAGTAATCTGACTAGCGTAAGAAAGGCCTTCTGCCACTCCGAAGCGTACACGCCATGGCCATTTAACCGTGTAATCCGCTTTAATCGCCAACACATATTCAAAAAAATTATCCTGCACCGCTGAACTATGATGATAAACCAGACCTGGGCTGAGATAGATGTCCAATGGTAACCCAAACAGATCATCCGTCAACGGGTGACCGTAAAACAAAGATGTCAGTTTGTTCTCATAAATATCTTTCTCTTTATTAAATTTAAGGATATCACCCAGGTTTGAAGGAGTAGCCTCACCATGCGCTATACGGAAATAGGCATTATTACGCAAAGAACGTTTACGTGGTTTATCTGGGTTATTAAAGAAGGCGATACCGGCATAGGCTTCCCAGGTCGCACTTTCTTGCACAAAACTACTATCACGCGCATTACTATCCAAAACCGTGCCGGCCAACCGGCCGATTGCATATAAATTACTAACTAAATGATAACGCCCTTCGACATGGGCACGCAGGTCAACGCCAGCCGAGACATCTTCCTGATCAAATCCATAATATTTGGTATTAAAATCAGATGACTTAAAACGTAATCCAATATAGGGATAGATTGAGGAATACTTGTCACCCATGCTCGTATCAAAACCAACATCGGTATAAAATTTAGCATCTCCATCGGCCATCAACTCCGTACGCAGATCCCAGTCACCCATTTTATAACGTACCTGTGCACCACCATCCCAGGCACTGCCTTGTACCTGATTCTGAACATCAGCCGGGATATCAAACCAGCGATAGCGTAAGATTGCATTCAATTTCCACTGTTCCTGATTGATAATCTTGACTCCACCCTCCATACCCCGCACATAAAAATAATCGTTTTCAAAAAACAATAAGGGAACAATATCCGCCACCGTGCGATCGCCATTAGCCGTTACATAGGGTATTTCCGAATAGCGCATACCAATACCAATCCCCCAGTCCTGCTCTTCATACTCGCGAGTGGTATCTTCAGACTGCGCTTGTTCCGATTGATTTTTTTCATCTGCATAAACTAAAAATGGCAAAAGAATGACGCCCATGATCAACAAAAAACTACTTAAGCTTCGAGTATATTGATCAGGATTGTTAATTTTGTCACCCCCAAATTACTTGACACACATGAACCTGTTTCATTTCTGGCTGACCGGATTGAGATAATTAAATATTGATTTAAAGCCAAAATTATTTATAGGTAGTCGCTAAATTTTTCGATCATTTCATACCTGATGTCAGTGAGTTAAACAGATCAATAAACTGATCATCAAAAAGAATATTCGAATGGTCACTGTTAAAACCGTAGATATTTTTTGCTTCGAGTTGAATATTCAAAGGAATCTGGTTTTCCAATGCAACGATTCCATCACCGTCTTCCCCCGGCTGGTAAGAAAAAATTAAATAATAGGGAATATGTTTTGGCCAGTGCCAATCATGCAGTTCATTAAGAAACTGACTACCACTGGCGACATCGCGCCATGATGCTACCACTATGGGTGAATGCTTAACGCCTGATACCGCACTCGGCATGCCATCCAGCGGACTATTCACCGTCATAAAAAAATCACATTTTTTAGCTTTAGCAGGATACAGTTCCACATATTTTTTGATGAACGAGCGAGCCACCAGCCCGCCCATGCTATGTGCAGCCACTTTAAACTTCTTAAATTTATATCGGTTATCTAACTCGGCCATGGCTTCGGCAAGGTAACTGCTGATCGAATCCAAACGTACACCACTCGGGTAATACATCACCCAGGGTTGATAACGTTTTTGATCTATTTGATTAATAAGCGGACGCCAATCTGTCGGTCCGGAATTAATCCCATGTATAAAAACAAAGGGGATCTTATTTTTTTGGTAGGGTTGCAACATTAATAGCCCACCACCAACATTCTGTAAAAAATCAACCGGTCGCCAGGTGCCGATACTGTAGTTTTCCGCTGAAAACATAGCGTCATCTAAAGACACGACGCGGCCAATGTTTTTGGTGACCGGTACAAGATCTTCTTTACTCACCTGACCACTACTCAATTTTGGCGGAGGGCCACTGATGGTGATAACTGGAACATAGGTTGTTTCGCGCGCTGTCACTATAAAATGAAGTGGCTGCTCATGAAAATTCCCATGTTCACCTTGCTGATAAACACCATCGGAGTTGATATCAATAAAAGCGGCGATACTATACTTTCCAGGAAGCGTCACAAATTCATAACGCCCCTGTTCGCTAAGGGGCGCCTTATCGACCAGGGTCAATATTCCATTATCATCCTGAAAACGAAGCACCATCACTTGACCAATTTGTTTGCTCGTGACTTTTACCTCACCTTGAATGACGCCCGCAGTATGAACAGTTTCTGACTGTTCCTTATATTCGAGTATTGAACATCCCGATAATGCGACAGCTAAAATAGAAAATAATAGTAGAGGCAGCTTACTCACCTTCATATAATAAGTTTCCATACCCTTTCTCCCAAAAAATAAAGTTTATCTTAAATGATTATTGTAAATATCCATCACGCTATTAGTCAGTAGAGACAGCGTCATCATCGTCAAGCTTAGCAGCAACTTGTCATGCCTAAAGTAGTCAATATTTTTTTGCAGCTAGACATCATTTTTACCTTGTTCATTTGTCTGTTTCATATGGAATCGTATTTTTGATTTCATCAGCCTGTTGCTTTGGTAACGTATTGGAAAGTTGTCCCTGACTGCGCCACTGTTCAACCTGAGCCTCCACTTTGTCAATATCTGCCTGGTTCAACTGATGCGCGGTATCCTGATACTCAATACGGGCCGGGATCGCTATTTCTGTGCCGGCCGTTTGAATAATATCCATAATCCGTAAGTTTAGATCCTCCTTGACGGCTAAATAGTCGGCGAAATCATCCGTCTCTACATATGAATGTATTTCAATATCAAGTGAATACGAGCCAAACCCGGTAAAACGTGCCCTGATGGGAGACTCTGCTATTTTAGGATGTGCGTGCAATAGCTTCTGCAATTCAAGCAGAATAAAACGAATTTGATCCGGTGAAGTATCTACCCGTAAACTAATCTTTGGATAAAAGCGAAACCGCTCACGCCCGGTATAATTTTCAATCGGCATCCCCACCAAATCGCCATTGGGAATGGTGATGATAGTTTGATCGAGGGTACGCAAATTGGTTGAGCGCAAGCCGATCTCCTCGACGACACCAAAGGTCTCACCAACCCGACAAAAGTCTCCGACACGTATCGGTGCGGCCAGGTATAGAGTAAGGGCACCAATAAAATGTTCGATTGATTTTTGCGTTGCCAGGGCAATAGCGATACCGCCTATGCCTAAGCCGGCAATGACTGTGGTGATACTAAAACCAATATTATCCAGCCAAACAAGAAATGCGATGACCACAACAAATATATTTAATGCCGTCGTCGCTGGCTTAATTAATACGACGGCATGTTCTCTGTCATTTTGTTTTAAATACTCGACCCAATAATCGCGGAATATATCGACTAATCGTAAAACAACCCAAGTGACAATAATGATCGCTATCGTGCCCGCTTTGAAGATGGCCTTAGCTTCAAGAGAGGGGTGGATTACATCAAAATAATTGCGCAGGATGATGATCACGAGTAATACATAGAATGGCCCATTTATAAATCGTGCGACGGCGAAACTCATAGGCGTTTGCCTTCGACGAATCAACCAACTGGAGACGCGCACAAATGGAAAAACGGCCACCGTCACAGCTAACAGGATTAATAACAAAAAAATCCATTGCCATAATTCAAGCCCCAGAAAAGTATTTGAAGGAAAGATTTTTGATAATCGTTCACCAATGGCGCCATAACCATGTGCAGCATACAACGCAGGTATTTTACGTACTGTTTTGGAAGAGAACTTCCATATATAGACGCCATCACCTCGTGGTACACGCTGTAACAAGATGTCATGTTTTTTCTCGCCAGCTTGTACCTGTCCAATCAGATCAAGGTATGACGCTAAGCCATCCTCTTTATGGCCTTTCGGCTCAATACTCAGGATATCAAACTCAATCCATAATTTGCGATCAAGAACAACGCTTAATTGTCTGGCTAATTCCGGTCCATCTTTTTTACTATAACCGCGCGGTAAGCGGCGAAGATCCAGGTACTGGGCTGCGCGTTCAAAATCATTTTCTTTAACGGCAAGCATGTACGCCACAATACTGGTTCGTGGCACACCACGATCGTATTCATCATCGGGACCCACCTTAACTGGGATTTTCTTTTTTGCTGGTGGTGCTGGTGGTGCTTCTGTCGCTAGCTGTGGTTTTACTTCAGCATCCGTTTTTTTTAGAACCGCGTTAGCGTCCGGTTTTTCTAAAACCTGTTTCAAAGTTGGTGTCTCGGTTTTAGTTTCCGCCACACCATATGGCACCATACTGCAGGCAAGAAATACGAGTAAAAGACGCAATAGAATTGTTACATTAGGGTAGTAAAACTGACACATAAACATCATCCCAACCGGTCTAGGCTTTCTTGTTTTTACTGAGGCGATGGAACAGGTATTTAATAAATGGATATAAAAACCAGGATAGTTCCCAGGCTAATGGTCCAACAAACGCAAACGGTATGGTGATGGCAGCGGTAATCGGCTCGGCCTTGTTTCTTTCCAAGGTCTGATGTGCGTCATCTTCCGTAATATCATCCGCCACCAGTTTGGCCTTAAACATAGCATATCGCCATCCCATATAGGCCAACAAACTAACCATCAGCGCCGAAACACTTTCCATTACTTTTGTCACCAGTTCACCTTCATAACGGATGCCCAGGCTAATTGAATAAAGCAGTAACAACATGAAAATTAGTTGGAAAATAGTAATAGCTGTATGTACTGAATTAGTACGTTTGAGCTTGCCTAATAGATTATTATTCTGCACCCAGAACACAATAACGATAATCGTGCTTAAAAATACCAGTAAAAAAGATTCCCAGTTATTCTGCAGCATATCCAAAACTGACGCCCATTGTGCACTCTCATCGTCAGGCCGCGGCAGGATCATAAAAATACGCCAAATGATCAAGGCGAACACCACGTCCATTAACATTTCCAGTCGTTTGAGTTGTAATGTACCTTGTCGTTCGCTATTCATATCCACCCCTTCCTATATCATATTATTTTTGTGTTGGTAAAATATTTCTGGCATCGAGGGCGATACCAACCGCTTCAACGGC
>CAMYMO010000375.1 GCA_947259425.1 uncultured Ectothiorhodospiraceae bacterium
CCAGGCCAATACTTTCGCATAAAGCTTGATCAAGATCGTTCCGTTCAATCAATAGTCTATGACATCAGTAAGCTTGAAACGCTATCAATCCATCGTGATGGGGATAGTTTTACCACCAGCGTTCAGCATAAAGACGTTGAAATTAGAACCCATCATGCCGCCGCCATGATAAAAAGTTCTTTGTTTGAAGCAGGTCGCGACGCCGGTCTATCCGACAGCTTAACGATGGAACTCGCACATATTTTCGGTTGGGACATCGACTTCGCCCTCGACATTCGACAGGGTGATCAATTTACGGTTATCTATGAAGAACATTTCCTTGATGGCAGCAAGCTAAACGATGGACCGATCCTGGCAGCAGAGTTTGTTAACCAGGGAAACATTTATAAAGCAATCCGTTATACCGATGAAGAAAATCGTAGCGACTATTATTCTCCTGATGGTTTATCCATGCGCAAAGCATTCCTGCGTACCCCGGTCGACTTCAGGCGCATTAGTTCACGTTTTGGCAAACGTAAACATCCTGTTCTTAATCGCATAAGAATGCATAAGGGTGTTGATTACGCAGCACCACGTGGCACCCCGATTAAATCATCGGGGGATGGTAAAATTGTCCATAAAGGCCGTAAAGGTGGTTATGGTCGTACTATCATCATCAAACACGGTGGACGCTACAGCACTTTATACGCACATATGTCGTCTTATAAGCGTGGCTTACATGTGGGCAAGCGTGTCAAACAAGGTCAAACCATTGGCTATGTCGGCAGTTCAGGCCGAGCAACCGGACCGCATCTGCACTATGAATTCCGTGTCAATGGCGCGCATCGTAACCCATTAACGATTCGGTTACCGCATGCAAAACCGATTAATAAAAAGTATAAGCATGATTTTGTTGCTCATGCACAAGCCATGATCGACAAAATTAATATGTACAAAGAAACCAACGTCGCCCTTAACTCTCAAAAATGATTCCAAACATATCATGGAAGAACTCTATATAGGGTTAATGTCTGGTACCAGCAATGATGGCATTGACGCTTGTCTGGTTAATTTATCCCCCAATCATTTTGAATTAGTCGGTACTTTTTACCAGGCTTACCCCGAAGAAATAAAGACACAATTAGATCAGCTCGTAACCGATCAAACTATTTCGCTACCAGCATTATCTTCACTAGATCATTCATTGGCTGTACTTAATGCGGTTGCCGTCAATAAGCTATTGTTAGCCTGCAAGGTAAATAAAAAGACGATTTCAGCAATCGGTTATCATGGTCAAACTATTTATCATGAGCCTGATGCTGATAAAGCCAACTCCATACAGATTGGCGACCCGAGCTTTTTAGCTGCACGAACCCAATTACCAGTAGTCGCCGACTTCCGTCGAATGGATATGGCTGTAGCTGGACAAGGTGCCCCGCTTGTTCCTGGATTTCATCAACATCTATTTCACAGCAACGATAAAAATCGTGCCATCTTGAATATCGGTGGCATTGCTAACCTGACAATCCTGCCAAAGGATATCAGCCTACCCGTCATCGGGTTTGACACAGGCCCTGGCAACGTTTTGTTAAATGAATGGAACCAACGCCACCAGCACAATGACTATGATGATGGCGGCCTCTGGGCGGCTAAAGGGAACTGTATCGAACCGCTTTTACAAAATTTGCTGGAAGATGATTATTTTACTAATCCGCCACCTAAGAGCACCGGGCGTGAATATTTTAATCTGGCGTGGCTGGAACAGAGATTCCAACCAGCTCGTTACCATGCACAAGACATACAAACAACGCTTGCTCATTTATCAGCACATTCAATTACGAAAGCAATTGTCAACTTTGCGCCGAATACCCAACAGGTATACGTCTGCGGGGGTGGCTATAAAAATAGCTTCCTGATGGATTTATTGGCAAAACAACTTGGGCCCATTGAATTAGCCAGCACTGAATCTCTGGGACTACACCCCGACTGGGTTGAGGCCACAGCCTTTGCCTGGTTAGCACAACAACGGCTATTGGAAAAAGCTGGGAACGTTATGAGCGTAACGGGTGCGGCTAGGCCTGTTCTACTTGGTGCAATTTATAAAAGTAATTAATACGCTATCGTAAACTATGCACGGACCCTGAATTTGGGTTAGATGCGTCCCATGAACCGTGTTCGAGCAGCGGTGTAATTAATTTTGCCGCTAATGGCCGACTTATGTGATATCCCTGAACCAAATCACAGTCTAGTGAGGCCAGTAATTTAAGCACGGTCCCATTCTCGACACCCTCGGCTATAACCTTCAAACCAAGAATATGGGCCATATCAATAACAGAGTGAACGATCGCCGCGTCGTCCGAATCGGTTTCCATATCCATGATAAACGACTTATCGATTTTAAGTTTATGCACGGGTAATTTTTTCAACAGACTTAATGATGAGTAACCGGTACCAAAGTCATCAACCGCAAAACTGACATTAAGCATATTCAATTTATCCATCACTTCGACAACATGATCTGGATTATCCATAATAGAACTTTCAGTCACTTCAAATTCGAAATATTCAACAGGAACCGTGGTATTTTGTAGCATCATTTCGAGTTGAGGTGCAAAATCTGCATCGTTTAGATTATGCATCGACAAATTAATCGAGATAAGAATATCGATACCCATTTCATGCCATTTCTCACGTTGGCGGATTGCTGAATTTATTACCCAATAGGTTAATGGGCGGATAAGACCCGACTGCTCTGCCATCGGAATAAAGTCGTCGGGGGGAATAAATCCGCGTTCAGGATGGTTCCAACGCACTAAAGCCTCGACACCGATAATACGTGATGAAGCAATATCGACTTCTGGTTGATAAAATAATTCTAACTGGTTCTCATGAATCGCCTGACGAAGCTCACCCATTAAACTTAATCGATCCGGCGTATTCCTATCAGCGCCCGGATTATAAATACAATATTCAAGTTTATTTTGCTTCGCATAGTACATAGCAACATCCGCCGATTTTAAAATCGTTGATGTTGTTGTGCCATGTTGTGGATAAGTGGCGATACCAATGCTTGCAGAGATAGAAAAAGCCATATCCGATAAATAGAACGAAGGCTCTAACGCAGACTGAATTTTGTTCGCAACCGTCTTCGCATTAATTTCATCCGTGTCGGCCAGTAAGATTGCAAACTCGTCACCGCCCAGGCGACCTAATATGTCTGAAGGTCGTAAAATATCTTTGAGACGTAATCCAACTTCAATTAACAGCTGGTCTCCGCAATCATGCCCCAAGGTATCATTAATGTCTTTAAACCGATCCAAATCCATCATGACGACCGTAAAAATCGAATTATCTCTTTTTGCTTCAATAAATAAGTTATTAAGCCGGTTCTGAATGGAAAACCGATTTGGTAAGCCCGTTAACGAATCATTCATAGCCAGTTTTTCGAGTTGTTCATTGACCCCTTTCAACTCTTTGGTGCGGTCCATGACCCTTTCTTCTAAATATAAATTTAATTCCTTTACCGTTACCAAAGCCTCATCTTTATCTTCAATACTCGTTTTGAGTTTGTCCATCATCTGGTTAAAAACGTCGCCAAGGTGACCCAGTTCGTCACTACTTTTTATTTCGACCTTTTTATCCAGGATACCTGCAGCGATCCTTTTCGCACCTTGAATCAACTGTAAAATCGGTTTCATGGTGTAATGCCTGAATACGGTAAAAATCCCGGCGCCAAGCAAAGTGGTAAAAATAAAATTAATCACAATCTGATTGATTAATTTACTTTGTAACTCTTTTTCAATTCGAGACTTACTTACCCCTACTTTAAAATCACCCAGTAATCTATTCTGAAAAAAAATAGGAAAGCTTTGTTGGATTATATCTTTATTTGAATTTAGATCTTTTATCACTTTCTCGAGCATCAAGGTTTTCGTGTTACGCATCTTTTCAGCAATAATACTGTTTCTTCTATCGATGTATGAAGTTAATGCTTTCCCATCCGGATTAAATATCACTGCATAAACGATATCCTCACCCTTATTCACTTCTTCCATATAATTATTTAATGCATCGTAATCATAGGAAAGTATTGCTTCTGGGGTGATGCTGACAATAAAACTGCCCAACATCTCACTTTGGTTAATTATATTAGAAAGACTTGTATTTTTTTGCGACTGGTAATTAATGAAGGCCTGGGTGCCCAAAATGAGAAGGGCAACAGCAACGGCCAAGGTAACAAACTTACCTACCAGGCTGTTATGCCACACAAAACCGACAACGTTTGAGTGATCACTCATCGCGAGACGAAATCCTTAGCAATTTTTCAGTTTTGCTGGAATTAAAACGACAAACACTTAAATGTCTCCATCTATCGTTCGCAACCGTTGATAACGTCAAGTTGCAAATAACAGGCAGCGACGACTTAATCTTGCCTTTCGGCAATAAATTTAATTTGATATGAGTGAAAATGGTGCCCCCTAACAAAAATGTTAAATTGAACACCAATATATGTCGGCAATTTGCCTTGTTTATTTAATCGTTAGGGGCAAAAATACCAGCTTAAAACAATGTCATTTCCTTAATTCTATTGGGACATAGGCCCTTTCTGGCTCACCCGCATAGACCTGGGTTGGGCGGAAAATTCGATTATCACCAAGCTGCTCACGCCAGTGCGCTAACCAGCCAGCCGATCGTGCCACCGCGAAGATGGCGGTAAATTGATCCGCCGGGATACCCATTTCGTTATAAAGAATACCTGAATAAAAATCGACATTCGGATAGACACCCTTATGTGCTAATCGATCCTCACATACGCGTTCCACTTCTTTCGCCGTTTCCAATAAGCTATTTTGATTTCCACCTTTCGATTCAAGCACTTTATCAACCAGTTTTTCCAGGAATTTTGCCCGTGGATCCTTGGTCTTATACTCGCGGTGCCCCATGCCCCAAATCTTCTCTTTATTGGCAAGCTTTTTATCAATATAAGCTTCGACTTTATCCGGCGCTCCAATCTCTTCGAGCATCTCCAGGACCTTTTGATTTGCACCACCATGTAACGGCCCGGATAAGGTGCCAATTGCCGCCGCGATCACGTTATAAGGGCTGGCTAAGGTGGAGGCGGTCACCAATACTGAGAAAGTTGACGCATTGATGGTGTGCTCAGCATGCAAGATTAAACAAACATCCATGATTCTGGCCATTAGTGGATCCGGCTCGTTGCCGGTAAACATGTATAAGAAATTTTCCGCATAACTTAAATCATCACGCGGCTCCGGAGCCTCATATCCATGACGTAAGTATTCCCACATCGCGACCATGGTGGGCATCCTGGCAATAATCTTCACACTCATGTTGTGGATATAATCCAGATCTTCACAGGCATCCGCACCGGTCAGGCATTCATTACCAGGATAAAACATGCCTAAACTGGCCACCGAGGTCTGCAACATATCCATCGGATGTCCGGAAGGCGGGAAGGTCTTCATCAGGTCTCGAATATGATATTGAGTTTTACGGTTATGACGGATGCGTTGATCAAAATCCTCAAGCACAGAAGCGGTTGGGAGTTCGCCATCGAGCAACAGCAACGTTGTTTCTTCGAATGTGCTCTTTTCAGCCAATTGCTCAATCGGATAACCGCGATAAGCCAGGATGCCCTTCTCGCCATCAATGTCCGAAATATTGGATTGGGTAGCCGGAACACCTGCTAGTCCCGGAAGATACTCACTCATATTTGTCTCCCTAGAATACGTTCAGTTGAATCTAGAATAAGGAAACCGCCATAGAAATTACATGGGATTTCAATAAGATAGTTTGGATAGGCTAAAGGATAGCACACCACCTAATGATGGCGTCTATTCCCGCTAGGATTATTTACCGCGTTGCTTAAAAATAAACCCGTGAGAAATCAGTGACTTCGTTTCGTTAAACTGAAAATGAAGAACCACAACCGCAGGTGGTCGTTGCATTCGGGTTATTGATGATAAATTGAGCACCTGAGAGATCCTCTTTGTAATCGACCTCAGCGCCAACCAAATATTGGAAGCTCATCGGATCAACCACCAGGGTAACCCCGTCATTGTCGACGACCAGATCGCCTTCCTGGGAATTCTCGTCAAAAGTAAAACCGTATTGAAAGCCAGAACAGCCGCCTCCAGTGATGAAGACGCGTAATTTCAGGTCATCATTGCCCTCTTCGGCAATCAGTTGCTTAACCCGCTTGGCAGCATTATTAGTAAATACGATATCTTCAGCTGTTTCACTCATGGTTCGACTCACTTTAAATTTATACCATAATAATTATATGGTTATGTAATACCCACGTCTAGACCAAATGTAGGGGCAATTAGTCAGATATCAAGGTCCTTTAGGCAGATTCAGCCTCTGCAGAGTTCTTGGTAGGCATCGAAACAACCGATTTATCCGCTGTATGCACCAGATTACCATTCACTTCCGCACCCATCGCCATCTCAATCAGGCTGTAATAAACATTACCATGAACACGCGCCTGGGCCGCTAATTCAACATGTGCCAGGGCATGGACATCACCAATCACCGTGCCATTCACAACCACATTAGGGACTTTGACTTCACCCTCAATCACACCACGTTCACTTAATGTGAGCACCGAGTCATCGCCTTCGGCCGCCATCACACTGCCTTTAACCTTACCATCAACATGCAAACCACCACTGAAAATCACATCACCATGAATCTCACTGTTTTGCCCGATGAGTGAATCAATTTGGGCGGTTTGCTTCGGTTTCTTCGTGTTTCCCCACATGGGTTCCTTCTCCTATGCTGGCCAATCGAATGTCTTTTCAATGGTTTGTTGCTTATTATTCCGATTACGGGGAACAATACTAACCGTGACTCGATGTGGCGTGAATCCTGAAGGCAACGTCAATTCGCCTTCCATACTTTGAAAATAGCGGAAACGGTATTCGAGTTCTTTAACCGATTTCGCAGTTACTTGAGATAATTTTAGCACCTTTGGCTCTTTTCCCTGCCTTCCTTCGATATTTATTTGGATCACACCCCGCGCAAAGCGATCATTTTTCAGCACCTGGGTCAAAATAACCTTGTAGCGATAGCCACGCGTTTTACCATTCGGCTCCACCCGAAAGCGTTGTAGATGCAGACCTTGGGCGGCATCCTTGGGGGACACGATACCCCGGTAAAAGGCCAGTTCACCTTTTAGCTCCAGGATTTCGGCCTGTAAGACTTTTAAGGTGGTATCGAGTTCATCATAGGCTTTGCGTTCAATTTGCTTGGCGCGCTCCAAGACCGCTTTTTCTTCCTGTAAATCTTCGATGTTCGATTCCAGTTCGTCGACATGATCTAGCAGTACTTTATGCTCTTGTTCCACATCCAGACTGTCATAACCGGCGCTAAAGCGACCGTACTCAAACAAGGCATAACCAACGGTGAACAGGGCCACAATGATCAAGGCAATGATCAGACGTGTTCGCCAGGGGTGGTGCGCTTTTACCACTAACGACATTTAAGGCACCAATCCAATTATTTTTAAACCGGCATCTTCGTCAAAGCCAAACATGATATTCATATTTTGCACGGCCTGACCCGCTGCACCTTTGACCAGGTTATCGATAACCGATAGCACGACCACCGTATCCCCGCTCGGTGGAACATGGACGGCAAGACGACAATGATTTGCCCCTTTTACACTGCGTGTTTCAGGATGACTGCCTGCGGGCATCACATCGACAAACGGTTCATTTTCGTAACGAGTCTCGTACATTTTCTGTAAATCGTCTGGATTTGACTTTAACCGTGCATACAAGGTGGCGTGGATACCCCGGATCATGGGCGTTAAATGGGGCACAAAGGTTAAGCCAATCTTATCTTTACTCATCAGGCTCAAACCTTGACGTATCTCTGGCCAATGCCGATGACCTGCCACCCCATAGGCCTTCATACTTTCGCTAGTTTCACTTAATAGCGTGCCAACATTGGCACCACGACCTGCACCACTAACCCCGGATTTGGTATCGGCAATCAAGTGCTGGCAATCAACCAAACCGGCTTCAATGAGCGGTAAGAAACCTAACTGCACCGCAGTTGGATAGCAACCGGGATTCGCGACCAGGTTTGCAGTGGTTAACTGGGCACGATTTACTTCCGGCAAACCGTATACCGCTTGTTTTAATAAATCTGGGCAGGCATGTTTTTCACCATACCAATGCTGCCATTCTGCTTCATCCTGTAAGCGAAAATCCGCTGCCAGGTCCACCACTCGGGTACCAGTCTCAAGCAACTCAGGTACCAATTTCATTGCAGTACCATTGGGCGTTGCGAAAAAAACCAGATCGCATTCGGCGAGCAATTTAGCATCCGGTTGACTAAAAGCAATATCAAGGTGCCCGCGCAGATTTGGAAACATCTGGGCAACGGGCATGCCCGCTTCAGAACGCGAGGTGATTGCAACGATCTCAACATGGGGGTGAAGCGCTAATAATCGTAGCAACTCAACACCGGTATAACCTGTGCCCCCTACGATGCCAACTTTAATTGTCTTTGCCATATTACTCAGTCTACCTCAGGCCTGCATTTACTCACAGGCTACACTCTAAATCATAAAACCAACATGATACGTTAGATGAGCTAATGATGAAAAGGCAATGGAGGCAATGGGGTCAGACCACA
>CAMYMO010000376.1 GCA_947259425.1 uncultured Ectothiorhodospiraceae bacterium
TCAGAAGTATGATATTTATGACAAGGTGTCTTATATCTCAACAGCAGGTGGTGCATTCCTGGAGTACCTGGAAGGCAAAACCTTACCAGCCGTTGCGATGTTGGAAGACCAAGCTAAATAAAACGATGCCAGAAAATAAGCTGAGGTTGTTAACTATTCATTATTTTATACTTGGCAACATCAATATACTAACCTTCCAAATTAAACAGCGAGATTAAAGCAAAACGCATGTTACGGAGAACCAAAATTATAGCCACTTTAGGACCATCAACCGATGATCCTAAGATGCTGGACAAAATTCTTGAAGCGGGCGTTGATGTTGTCCGTATCAATTTTTCGCATGGCTCTGAAGAAGAGCATTTAGAACGTGCGGAGCGAGTTCGCAACCGGGCCCGTGCCCATGGTCGTCAGGTTGGTGTATTAGCCGATTTACAGGGCCCCAAAATTCGTATTGAACAATTTGCCGATGGTAAGGTGACTCTGGAAGAAGGCGATACCTTTGTGCTGGATACCAAATTGGGCAAGAAAAAAGGTGATAAAAACCGGGTCGGACTTGCCTATAAGGATTTACCTAATGATGTAAAACGTGGCGATACGCTTTTATTAGACGATGGCCGGGTGGTTTTTTGGGTCAATGAATCTAATGACACCGAAGTTATATGCCGCGTGGTGGTCGGTGGCGTATTGAGTGATCGCAAGGGTATTAATAAGCAAGGTGGCGGATTATCGGCACCTGCTCTAACCGATAAAGACCGCGCCGATATTTTAACGGCAGCGAAAATGGACGTCGATTATCTTGCCGTTTCGTTTGTTCGTCACGCCCAGGATGTCGATGAAGCTCGTGGATTATTACGCGAGGCCGGATGTCAGGGCGGCATCGTTTCCAAGATTGAACGTGCAGAATGTTTAGCTGTCGTCGAAGAAATCATCGATGCCTCAGATGCGATCATGATCGCCCGTGGGGATCTGGGGGTTGAAATCGGTGATGCCGCATTACCGCCAGTGCAGAAAAAACTCATAAGCCAGGCGCGGACACGTAATTGTGTTGCGATTACTGCAACCCAAATGATGGAATCGATGATTACCAGTCAGTTACCGACTCGTGCTGAAGTGTTTGACGTTGCCAATGCCGTTCTCGATGGTACCGATGCAGTGATGTTGTCTGCCGAAACGGCCACGGGCGACTATCCTGACCTGACCATCGCTGCGATGGATAGAATTTGTCTGGAAGCGGAAAAACAACGCGAGGTGACCCGTTCAGATCACCGGATTGATACAAAGTTTGAGCGTATCGATGAGGCCATTGCGATGGCGACCATGTATTCAGCGAATCATCTACACGTGAAGGCCATTGCCGCATTGACCGAATCGGGATCGACGGCACTGTGGATGTCACGGATTAGCTCAGGAATCCCGATCTATGCCTTGACGCAGCATGTTCAGACGCGTAGAAAAGTAACCCTTTATCGTGGTGTCTATCCCGTTAGTTTTGAGCCTGCGGTGAAAGACCATGCGGAGATTAACCGTGAAGCGGTGGATGAACTGCTTCGCAGGGGGGCCGTTCGTGACGGTGACCTGGTGGTGATCACCAAGGGTGACATGATGGGGGAATTGGGCGGTACTAATGGGCTCAAGATTGTACGGGTTGGCGAATTAAGCGAAAACCACAATTCAAACCCGGATGAATAAACTGAATAAATTTATATTAATCAATTAGTTATGTTGCAACTTTAAAAGGAGGTCCAAGATGGCCCTTATTTCACTTCGACAATTACTGGATCATGCTGCCGAAAATGGTTACGGCATGCCTGCATTCAACGTTAACAACATGGAACAAGTCCATTCCATCATGCAAGCGGCGGACGAAACCAACAGCCCGGTTATTATGCAGGGTTCGGCTGGTGCACGCTCATATGCGGGTGAACCATTCTTACGTCACCTGATCATTGCGGCTGAAGAAATGTACCCACATATTCCCATTGTTATGCATCAAGATCACGGTTCTGCGCCGGGTGTTTGTTTGCGTTCTATTCAGTCTGGTTTTAGCTCAGTGATGATGGACGGTTCTTTAATGGAAGACATGAAGACACCTGCGTCATTCGAATACAACGTAAATGTTACACGTACCGTGGTAGAAATGGCTCATGCCGGTGGCGTTTCAGTTGAAGGTGAACTTGGTTGTTTAGGTTCTCTGGAAACCGGCGAGATGGGCGAAGAAGACGGCCATGGTGCTGAAGGTAAATTGGATCTGGATATGTTGTTGACCAGTGTTGAAGAAGCGGCTGACTTTGTTTCGCAAACCGGTGTTGATGCCTTAGCGATTGCGATTGGTACTTCACACGGCGCTTACAAATTCACGAAAGAACCTACTGGTGAGATTTTGCGTATAGACCGTATTAAGGAAATCCATGAACGCATCCCGAACACCCACCTTGTCATGCACGGTTCTTCATCAGTGCCACAAGATTGGTTAGAAATCATCAACAATTATGGTGGTGACATGGGTCAAACCTATGGTGTGCCGGTTGAAGAGATTCAAGAAGGTATCAAGCACGGTGTGGCTAAGGTTAATATCGATACGGATCTGCGTATGGCGTCGACTGGTGCGATTCGTAAGCATCTAGCTGATAACCCCGCAAACTTCGATCCTCGTAAATTCCTGAAAGAATCAACCAAAGGAATGAAAGAGATCTGTAAGGCGCGTTTCGAGGCCTTTGGTTCTGCGGGTAACGCTTCTAAAATTAAACCAATCAGCCTGGAAGATATGGTCCAACGTTATGCCTCTGGCGAACTCGACCAAAAGGTGACTAAAGCCGCGTAAACATATCGGTTTTAAAGCTAAGTTTAAGGCGAGTCTCATTGAGGCTCGCCTTTTTTATTGCCAATTTTTCGAGCTAAGCTCTTGTTTTACAGTATTAATTAGGTGTGATTAAAGTCGCACTTTATACAGACGATACAAATCTTAAGAGGCCCGTGTGGCTGTCTAAAGCCATGAAGTCACAGGTAGGTATTGTATGTATAGCAAGTCTTTTCACCCCAGGGTAAAAAATGTCGATTACCAAATCGACTTCAATCTTTTTATTTGGGCAAGCGTACTAGTTTTATTTCTTTTTGCCGCGGGTCTATCGCAGGCAAGCGCGAGTAGTCGTACGGCTTATCAATACCAGGATAGTGCGATCAGTCTTGCCCAGGTGCAAACGGTCGGTTATCACGTGGCCTGGGTTGAACGATTAAGTGGCATTGCCGAAGAAGCATTTAATGAAGAGCATCATCCATTAGCACGTCGTGTGTGGACTGCATTAGCTAAACAGGGACATCCTGAAGCCGCTTATAAACTTGGCATGATGCACGATATGGGGCTGGGGTTGGAACGAGATGCGGTTACTGCAGCCTATTGGTATCGTCGTGCGGCTGAAGAGGGTAATGTTCATGCTCAACATAATTTAGCCGTGGCCTATGCGAATGGAGATGGTGTCGAGATGAATATCGATCACGCCATGCGTTGGTGGCAACAAGCGGCAAGTTCTGGAAATGCAGATTCGCAGTATAACCTAGGTATCGTCTATGCGATGGGCGTACATGGGGTGCAAAAGGATATTGATGAAGCAAAAAGATGGTGGCGTAAAGCCGCGATTGACGGTGATCCGATGGCACAGTACAACCTTGGAACGATCTATGCAAATGGTGAAGATCATGTGAAAAGTTATTGCGAAGCGATGCGCTGGTGGGAAAAATCAGCACAAAAAGGTATTCAGCAAGCAACATGGGCGTTAGAGATTATAAAAACTCGCCAGGATTTTCTTGCCTGTTGGTAACGATCAGTAATTTTGCCGGGTTAAGATCGCGCTTAAAATAAATTTATGTCTTGTTAGCGTAATCCGCTAGTTTGGTTATTACCGACTAATAAATTGTGCAACGTTGTCAGAGCGGTCAGCTTGTGTTGCACTTAGTTTCTCACCTAATATTAATTGCAGTGCCTCAATCGCCTTATCATGTATCATATGCGCATGAGTATGATATATCCTTTTTTGACAGCGAATGTCTTCGTGTAAGCTGGCTCTGGCGCGATCATTAAAATCATTCCAGGCCATAACCGGTATGTCATTGAGTGAACGATCAACAATGACCCAAAGATCATCTTCTAATATAAAATCAAGTGTACGTAGTGTTGGAAGTTCAAAACGAAGTGGATTACTGATTCGCTTTAAAGCGATTTTGACTAAATTAAAATCCTGCGACCGTAAAGTAACCTGTCGAGACTCATATACAGGAATTTGGTCAATACGCGATTTCATCTTATCCGAGTAAAATTTAATGGCATAAATACAGTATGAATTAAATTAATGAAATTGCAATGTTTGGGCAATCAGTCGTATTATAAATTATGCTTTGGTTTCAATGGATGCCGGCCGTAAACTGGCTAAATAAGATTCCAGGCCATGCCAACATGATTTAAGTGTATTTTCATCTTGTGATGCTTTTAGGAGACTGGTGCAGCCTTCCAATATGACAACAATAAAGGTTGAAGCCGTTGCCGTATCAACCTTCTGGTCGATATAGCCAGTTTCTTTGCCACGTTGCAGGTTTTTATCAAACGCCGTTATCCATAACTGCAATAGACTATGAATTCTTTTACGAAAGCCCTCATCCAATATCGACATTTCTTGTGCTAAATTATTAAGTGGGCAACCTTTACTAATGTAATCATAATCTGCGCCACCGTGAGACAGGTTAAGGACGACCTTGGTAATTCCTTCTATTGGGTCTTCATAGTCAGACATGGGTTTTATCCAGGTGTTATTGATCAACTCTGCGATATGTTCATCCAATACAGCATAGGCAATATCCAATTTGCTAGCAAAGTGATGGTAGAGCGCGCCTTTTTTTAAGCCGGTGCGTTTAAGAATCTCTTCAACCCGCATGCCCTGAAAGCCATTTTCATAAATTTCATCAAAGGCAGCTTCAATCAACCGGTTACGTGTTTGGTCTGGATCTCTTACTAAGCTCATACATTCTCCCGCTACTGACATTGTATGAAATTTTTATCGCTAAAACTATAGACAGACCAGTAGATCTGTTAAGGCTAGTCAAGTATAGCAAAGTAACATCTTGACTGATTAGATTAATATAAAGAATAAGTAGGAGAAAGAAATGGGACAGACAATTGATTGGTTTGGGCAACGTTATGCATAACTGGGTTATACGTCACCGACTATGGTAACTAGCCTTAAATGATTCTGCTAATGATTGCTTTATAATATTGATGCCGATCATTATTTTGGGACCTATAAAGCGGAAGTCAAATTACGGCTTATAGTGTATGGCGAGCATGGTTCTGTTATTTCCCAGATTAAATAGGAAGATTATAGTCAACTGAAAAAGTGTTCTTAGACTAATCTAGAATTATACGTAGGACTATATAAGGTACTAAATTAAACAAAAAGATCATTAATTTATAAAACCCCATCATTTGATAGTTCATCTCTTCAAAACGTTCTTTACTAATTTTGAACCACTGTGTTTGTGTGCTATAAAGCCAGTCGCGTGCGATCACTATCATTAGAAACCAGAAAAATAAAATTCCCCAGTTGATGACCGTGGACCAACCTAATAGCGCAATAAGTGTTTCTATGTTCATATGTCTCGCAGTTTTGTTAGTATTTTTAACGTATTTCTTCGATCGAAAATTTCTTGTCCATAATATTTGGCGCTATTACGGCATAACCTTCCATTTGCCAATGGGCAAGTTCAGGGATAGCCGAGGGAACGAGCTGAATAAATTCATAAAAGTCGGATTGCTGATAACTATAATCTTCTGCCGCTAAGCCGCAAACTTTAAACTCGACACCTAACTGAGCGTAATATCGCATTCGTTCAACTGCATTTTTGTATTTTTTATAGTTCTTTTTGACAACGGTAACGATCTCGGTTCCATGAATGAGCACTTTAATATCCATGAACTCCGGGGCGTAACCATAGGGTTCTTCGGTTAACGGGTTTATGTATGATCGGATCCAATACAGGGCAGAATTTATTTTATTCGGATCATCAAAGTAGAAATCGTAAATAACTTTAGGTTCTTTGTAAGGCGTTTGCACAAATTTAGCCTGCTCGGCATTTAACAAACTTGTGATAAATAGTAATGAGAAAAGTAGATACAGACGCATAGATCACCCATCGCAATAATACGTAATACTATTTATTATAGATTACAAAGTGCAAATGTATGTCCGTGAGCCACTTTCAAAATCTACTCAGCAGATTTGATAAGATAAAAAATACTTTTATATCAATAGCTTACAGGGGGGGGGCAGATAGTCCTCGAGTTTAGTGCTTATATACTTTGTGCGCTTAATGATCTTTCTCAGTTGCGCCATGCGCATCTAACATGGTTTTTGACATTATCCGATCAGAATACGCCATCGCAATGGCAGAGAAAATAAAGGTCATGTGGATAATAACCTGCCATTTTACCTGAACCTCGCTGGCAATTATTAATTGTTCAGCCATCGCCGCGGTTGCACCGGATGGAATTTCCACGTTTGTAACTTCGATAAATGTTTTTAACAAATGGATAGATGATATCCCTATAATGGCCATCGAGAGTTTAATTTTCATCGTGGCCGCATTTACATGCGATAACCATTCAGGTTGATCCGGGTGTTCTTTTAGATTGAGTCGCGATACAAAGGTTTCATAACCACCTATGATAACCATGATCAAAAGATTGGCGATCATCACAACGTCAATTAATCCTAGTACAATGAGCATTATCTCAGCTTCGCTGACGTTACCGACACCGGTGACTAAATGAGTAAGCTCTACCATGAAGAAATAAACATAGACACCTTGAGCGACAATCAAGCCGAGATAAAGAGGCGCTTGTAACCAGCGGCTCCAAAAGATGAGTTGCGACATGGTTTTTAAAGAAGAATTACGTACGAAATTTAGTTCTGACACGGTTGTTTCCTATTTTAAATTCTTATCGGGTTAACCTTGTTAACAATAACGGTAGCTATGCATTATCGTTGGTTAATTCATAATGTATCTGGGTTGGTTGGCAGCTATGTAATCAATGCCTTTTAGGCAAAAGTTCATTGTCTATTAGCTAATATTACTAAGTCTTTACGGCAATTGAAACCGTGTAATTTTTACCCTGTTTTAATTTTTTATAATTTCCAAATATTTCTTTAAAGGTTCGCTTAATATAACTACGCAAACCGTTAATGGTGACAACGACAATTTTACCATCTTTGTTCATTTGAGTGTAGGCATCACTAAAAAACAATGTCATCAGTTCATTGCCTACTTTTGCCGGAATGTTTGATACAACTAAATCAAAGTTTCTATCCTGAATATGGTCAAATCCATTGCTTAACAAAACTTCCACATTACCAATCTTGTTAAGCTCGGCATTCTTTTTGGCGTACTCGACGGCAATAAAATCTTTGTCAACCAGGACGGTCTTGCCTTGCTTTGCTAATTTGGCAACCGTTAACCCAAGCGCTCCATATCCGCACCCCAGGTCTAGACAATTAGCACCTTCATCGATGTCCAGATGTTGTAGTAATAACTTGCTACCTTCATCTATCTCACGAGGGGAAAATAAACCCCAGGTAGTATGGAACGTTAACGGCTGCCCGCACAAAGTTTCATTGAAGATAATATCCTGACGCAACTTATCCAGTGAAGCCTTATCCATTCCAATACTGATTATCGGTTTCGCGGTATTCCTTGATACTCGCATCATCTTTGTTAGCCATGTTGCGCCTTAGCGGTTAAGCGTTAATGAAATCGTTACGGTCCAGAGGCCTAGGTTGGTTAGACTCCAGCGGCCATATTTCCGAAGTGACAGAAGTATAATGAGCTATCCCATAAAGTAAATTAAATAATAATGATGTGTATCATAAGCGAAAGCAGATGAACTTAACTTATTGTTTTATAACTAAATTATCGTAAATAAATTCAGTTAGCGGGGTGGAGGATGGAATCGAGCTGTTATCCGTCCGGTTTAACTTTTTCACTTAGGCTAATTATTGACCTCTCACTCGGTGAGCGTTGTTGATATTGAACATTTACAAAATACGTGTTTTCCGGTGATGATCTCAATGGCACTGGCTTTATTTAGAAATGCAGAATTGCTGAAAAATGCCAATATGGCAGAGAAGAATGATAAATAAAGTGAAGGTTTTGCCCTGAAAGTTTGGTTGGAGTAACAATGGAACTTAATTCCCGTATATTAATTGTGGATAATAATCGCTCGATACATGAGGATTTTCGTAAGGTTCTCTGTGACGATACCGACAAAGAGCAAGCAGAGCTCGATGGCCTGGAAAGCGAATTATTTGGGAATGGGCTGTTAAGGATAAGGATGCATCTGAAGCGAGCCCCAGTGTTGACTATGAGGTTGATTCGGCTTATCAGGGGCAGGAAGCCTTAAATATGATCATCAAGGCTGAAGACGAAGGTCGGCCATATACGATGTGTTTTATGGATGTGCGCGTGCCACCTGGCTGGGATGGTATTGAAACGACTCAACGGATATGGGAGAAATATCCTTATATCGAAATGATGTTGTGTACTGCCGATTCGGATTATTCATGGGATGAAATTTTAAATAGTCTTGGCAATACAGATAGATTGT
>CAMYMO010000377.1 GCA_947259425.1 uncultured Ectothiorhodospiraceae bacterium
CTGTTAATGATTTTTATGGAAACCCGAAATGTTGTATTGGATTTGTAGTAGACACTAATAATGAAAAAGCTGTTGAATTACCTAGAGGTGCGGTAGAGGTAAAGATAATTGATATTAATAATGATGGTTCGAGTGAAATAGTGAAGGATCAGTTATCATTTAGTCACGGTTATACAAAAGTGAATAAAGAAATTTACATAATACAAAATGAGAAATTTAAATTATTACATCAGTTTAAAGGGAGTAATAATGAAGGGCAATACGACAAAAATGATAAGAATTTCAAATCCATAGATGCTGAGTTTTCTTTTGTGGATATAAATAATGATGGTAAAAAAGAGTTAGTTGAGAAAATAATAAAAATAGACAACGGTATTAAAAGTGAAAGAATTAAAAATTATTCTTTTAATGGAACTGAAATCATAGAAATTGAGTAATACATAAAATGCAAACTGATAATTTATTAGATAAGGCTGTATCAATAGCAAAACTTGCCCACCAGGGGCAGGTTGATAAAGCAGGTGTTGACTACATTAATCACCCTTTACGCGTGATGGATGCTGTTGAGGATGAAAAAGAGAAAATCGTAGCGGTTTTACATGATGTCGTTGAAGATAGTGAAATTACTTTGAAAGATTTACGTAAACAAGGTTTTAGTGAAGAAATTGTGACAGCCGTGGGGTGTTTGACCCGGCTTCCGGGTGAGACTTATGAGCAGTTTATTGAAAGGGTAAAGTGTAACCCATTAGCGCGTAAAGTTAAGTTACACGATTTAGAAGACAATATGGATTTGAGTCGGCTCGAAACGGTAAGTGAAAAGGATTTGCGTCGTGTTGAAAAATACAAAGCGGCGATGAATGTATTAATGAACCAAAATGAAAAAAATTGAGTCGGACTGATAATAATTAGTTAAGAAATGAGGCTAAGGGATTAAACAATGGCTGCAGATTTTACAAATATGCCAAATCTTGACATGGTGAATGCGAACCAGGATCACTTTAACCTGAAACTAAAGGGTATGGAGGGTCAAACGGTCCAGGTGTTGGGATTTGAAGGTATGGATCATGGTTTTTCACAGGATTACCATTTTACCGTGAACGTAGCGATTGAGTATGCACCGGTAATGAAGGATTTTATCAATACGCCTGCACAATTACGTATGGCGTGGGATGCTGATGAGGTTTATATCAATGGCATCATATCTGCCGTTTCACACTTAGGAAAGAAAGTCGATCGAGAAGAGATTAACTTTACGATTTCATCACCTTTGCACCCTCTACGTTTTAATCGCCAAAGCCGAGTATTTTTAAATAAAGATGTTATCGAGATTGTACAAGAAGTTTTACTAGGTGCCGGTCTGGCCAGTGCTGATTTTAAATTTAATGCACAAGGGACCTACCCAAAACGCGAATTTGTTGTTCAATATAATGAAAGTGATTTTGATTTTATCCAGCGTATGTTCTCACACCACGGTTTGTTTTATACCTTTGAGCAAACCAGTAGCCAGGCCATTATGCAGATATACGATAGCGTTTCAGAAATGCCGGTATTACCCGGTGGTGGAGAGCTGCTATATCAACCATTAACCGGAAATGCGCGTCCTATCGAAGCCGTTTATGCCTTACGCCAGCACAGTGTTTTAAAGACCGATTACATTCGAGTTAAGGATTATAACTATCGCACTCCCGAAGCAGGTCTTAAGGCCGAGTCAAAATCGGCATCTGACGTGAAAGGTATGGGAGTAGATTATCGTCATGGTGAAAATTTTAAAACGCTAGACGAAGGCGATCACCTCGCTACTTTACGTCAACAGGCTATCGATGCTCAGCGTATGACCTATATCGCGGAAACCGATTGTCGCGGACTCGTTCCTGGTCAAAAGTTTACTCTGGTTGGCCATCCTGTATCTGAGTTTAATGGTGAATACCTGGTACTCGAAGTTGAACATCACGGTGACCAGCGTGCAGGCCAGGGATATGGTGAAACCAATAAAGGTAAGACATATAGTAATAAAGCTCGATTATTACGTGCCGGTATCCCCTATAGAGAAGAGCCATTACAGGCACCTATGGCTCAGGGTATTTTCACTGCGAAAATTGAAACCACAGGTGGCGACTATGCCTATGTTGATGAACAAGGTCGCTATCATCTACGAATGCCATTTGATTTATCAGAAACCCAACCAGGACAGGCGAGTCATCCGGTAAGAATGGCGCAACCCTATACCGGAAATAAATACGGAATGCATTTTCCACTGCATGCTGGCACAGAAGTCGCTGTGGTCTGTACCAATGGCGATCTCGATCGGCCGATTATATTAGGTGCGGTATCAAATCCCGATACACCGAACACGGTAACAGCGCCAAATCATAGTCAGAATGTTCTACGTACCTGGGGCGGGAATGAACTTACCATGGAAGATCGTCGTGGTTTTGAGAAAACCGAACTGTTTACTCGCGATCGGAAGAATATCTTGACGCTGGATGCAAATCAGGAAGGTCATAACATTCGATTAGCAACTGAAGAAGGTGAGATGGAGCAGTATGCGAAAAAAACCATGCATCTTGAATCCGGTGATAGCCAAACCGTTGAGTGTGGAAATGACCGAGAAGAGCTCATTAAAAACTCACAACAACTAATGACCAAGAATGAATTTATTAAAAGTCATGCCGCAACCGATACACAGCTCGAAGCTGGACAGCACATTTTAATGCAGGCAGAGGTTGAGGATTTCAATATTAACAGCGCGAAAGACATGCTGGTTGATGTTGATGGTAACACCTCGATTGAAGTGCATGAGAATAATTTAGAAATGCAGGTAACGAACGGAAATACCAGTATACAAGCTGCGAAGGCGATCACAATAAAAGGCGATGGGGGAGGAATGCTCCATGTTGGCCAAAGCGGTGGCGTGATTGAGGTGTCCACTGGGGGAGATTTGACCGTTGATGGCAAAACTATCACGGTGAGTGCGCCAACGATTAACGTCAGAGGGAATAGCGTAGGAAACAATTAGTCACAAAATTGAAATATAGTTTGCATTTTTACAGCTTTGATAACGTAGTTAATAGTGAGGACTGTATCAACGTAATAAAGTGTCAAAAGAGATTTAATCATTTTTAACATTATTATTAGGTGAATTTAGATAAAATAGAACTTACATAAAGCTAAGTAAATAATAAAAATCGATGTGGTGACACAATCGTGTGTATAAAAAGTGCTTGTCAAACTTAACACAAGTTAGCATTAAAACTATGATCCAGGGGATGTTGTTATGGATAACAAAATATTTAGAATAGAAAGACGGACTTCGACTTCAGAAAGTCGAGTTATTATTGCCGAGGTGCTCGAAGTAGAGCATGCTGAAGCGACGAATCTATTTCTTCCAACATTAAATAAAGAAGTGAATGTCTATGCGCATTCGTCAAGTGTACCTGCACTGGTCGAAGGCGATATGGTATTGGTTGAATGTTTAGACTCGCTATATATAGTTACCCACCGATTACGCAGCAAAGGCGAAGCCCCCCAGCAGGGTTTTAATTTAAACGAAGATGGCTCGCTACAGGTAAAAAATGCGAATGGAATCTTAATTCAATCGAATGCGTCAAAAATAGAAATACAAAAAGACGGACGCATAATGGTTGACGGCAAGGAAATCTACTCGATTGCTGATGGTAAATATCGTCTACAAGGAGCAACCATCGAGTTGAATTAATACAATGGGGGGAGATTATTTAGCAACGCATTTTAATTCAGCCAAGGCACTCTATCGTCAACGGCTTGGATTATTACAGTCAAATCGTGTAGACATGCAAAATATACTCGATCTTGAATATCGCATGCGTGTGCACATCCATGTCCTATCAAACCAAATCGATGAAGAGCAAGCCGAACCCGAACAGGCAGCTGATGCATTTATTTACTTAGCTGCACGCTTCTCATCAAAGGATGAAACTCATCAGGCATTAGCTTCAAAACTGGCATGCGAATGGTTATTAGAAGACACTCCAGTTGCTCATGGAGCACGTGATGCGTTGATGTTATTCCCTTTACCTGAATCCTATAGTGTTATGCAAAAGACTTACCGTAGTGTCGAAAGTCTACGCCCGGTACTGATCTACATTTTAACTCAGCAGGGTGCACATTTACCGAAATCGCTGACCCATCAGGCGGAATTGCAAACACAAGATCCATTTTTACAAGCGCAAACGCTTTATTATGCCGCGAATGATAATAAGTCTGATATCAGCATGTTTAGTGAATATTATAATTCGTTATTAGATAATAATCAGGCTGATAATATGGATCATAGTGCAATGGTTGCCGCGATATGGGGTGGGTTAGTTCGTGGTGATGATGATGCGCGAATTGCTTTACAACGTGCAATCGCAAATGAGAATGACGATATTCAACGTCTTGACTATTTACGTTTTGCTGCACTTAGTGGCGAAGAACATTATTTTCCAATGTTACAAAGCGTGGCCGATCATGCACCTGAGGTGGGTTATCATTTTCTAGCACTTCACGGGCAAACACAAAGTGTGCAGGCTATTCTGGATGGTCTAATTCATCCCCGTACTGCGAATTATGCAGAGCAAGCCTGGTGGTGGGTAAGCGGGCAAACTTTACCAAAAATGCCACGTCTTTCAGTGGTTGGTGAAGAAAATGAAATCGATGATATTGAATTGGAAGATGAAGTGGGTTACGTACCAGATTCCCAGCCCGCTCAATATTGGTGGGATAAACAGCAACGTGACGCTACGGCACGTTGGTTACAAGGGATGCCTTTTAGCATAAGTACAGTACATAAATTAATGCTTCAATACAGTGGTGTAATCAGTAATGATTTATTTGATCTTTATGCCTTAACCACACTGACACCTCTACGCTTAGGCAATTACATCTGGCATGACACGCGAATGCAAAAATTGAATACCCTTAGTCAAAGCGAGACTGTCGCAACCAGCGCAGAGGCTCGTCGTGCTTGAGTTGCAAAATAATTCGCCATGGCAAGCTGGTTTGTATCCCGGTTATAGCCATAAGCTGGAGCAGCAGTTAACCGCCGTGTTTAAAGTGAGTTACCGCTTCGATAATCATGGCAAGCTTACGCCGGATAACGATATTGAGATTATCGATACCGACGAATATATCGATGATCCACTAACCAGTAGCCTAAAAGCCGCTTCGGAAATTGCCCCTTTCAAACAAGGTAGTGAGCTGTATTTATACGGTACCGCGAAACCTGAACGTAAAGGGCTGGTTGCGATGGAAGTAGGGATTGGAATTCTGTTTAACGATAAAATTA
The DNA here is from genome assembly GCA_947259425.1 of uncultured Ectothiorhodospiraceae bacterium. Taxonomy (GTDB): domain Bacteria; phylum Pseudomonadota; class Gammaproteobacteria; order UBA6429; family Thiohalophilaceae; genus SZUA-24. The sequence goes on from CAMYMO010000377.1 coordinate 5,306, forward strand.
AATGGAAAAAAGTGCTGCGTGTGTTTGGGACCCGTAAGTGGAAAAAAACCATGGTGAATTATATTCACGATGAGCCAGGTTCAGTTGAAGAAATTCCGTTGAGGTATGAATTTGCCTTTGGTGGCGCTCACCCAGATGATGTCGATGATGTATTTGAGGCGAATCCAGTGGGTATAGGCTATAACAGCGATCAGCGTAAGTTGCTAAGTACTGAGCTACCTCGTATTGAACTGGGCCCCGATTTCATGATGACGCCGATGCAAAAACCAACTCCAGCTGGTTTTGGACCATTGCCTATTTTTTGGGAGCCCCGTGTCAGCGACATTGGGCCATTAGCTGAAGATGAAATTGAGCAAGGTGGGTGCCCTTATACCAAAGCAGCGAAAAAATGTTGCCATAACGTCGCACCTTATGATCAGCGATTTAAAAAACCTTTTCAAGGTGGTGAGGTCTTACATCTGCGAGCCCTTGCAACTGATATTAGTCACAAACAATCAATACAAGTCGTCGTACCCGAGTTACACCCCGAACTCTATACCATTATAAACAATGAAGTTGAAACACTATCGCCAGTGTGTGACACCATTATTATAGACAGTGACGAGAAAACATTGTCAATGGTCTTTCGCGCAGGGATTCCATGGCGGAGAACAGATAGACGCAAGGGTTGGGTCGTGCTCAAGGACTTGGATTTTGTAGAGCTCCCCTACGACAAGGAAGGCAGGGACGCGCCAAGGATGGCATCTTAATTTATGTTTAGCGATGAGAAAATCGTTAAATGGGTAATCGAATCTTTGTTTATGCCTGGCAAAGATGGTGGTAGCGTGTTAACAGGATAAATATAATACACTTTCTCCCACAGGGATGTAGAGGTAGGGCAACGCAGGAAGCTAAAGCTGAAGGTTGGGATGAGGAAGTATGTTTTCTCCCTATTAATTTATAAACAGATACACAGTATTTATTAATGGTATATCAGGTATGAAACAGAACAGCGACGATATTAAACCTAAAGCAATCGCACTCGAGAACATTGCGATTACCGGAATGGGACTAAATTGTGTTGCCGGCAGTGAGCCGATTGCCTTATTTGGTGCGGTCGGTACACACCTGGGACACACTCAACCTGATCCAGTGTTAGAAGCACCCGCACTTGATGGGAATGGTGTTGAGAGTGTGATGACCTGTGCAATGGTAGATATCGATGACGAAGATCCACATGACCGATTTATGTCGTGTTTGATCCCGGCATTAATCGATGCCATCGACACTGCAAAATTACTCGAGCGTCCACGTCAGAATATTTTATTTTACTTAGTACTGCCATCCAGCGAAACACTTCGGGGTGATTGCTTGTTAATGGATGAGATTCATATCTTTTTACAAAATGAATTACAAGAACTGGGTGAAGTCGAGCTTCGAATCAAAACAAACAGTGAATGTGTTACAGAACATTTAATGTTTGCCTGCGAAGAATTACATAATGAAGTATGGGATACGGTTATATTTGGTTCAGTCGATTCCTTAGTGGATGAATTGACCTGCATGCAGTTGGGGAAAGATTATCGTATCCAGACAACCGAAACATCAGATGGTGTTATTCCTGGCGAAGCGGCAGGATTTTTAGTGTTAGAAAAACCAGGTCGTATTCGGCATGTTGAAGATTTACCTATTGCCTGGTTGAAAGGTATGAGTGTTCAGACTGAACCCAACTCAGGGCAAGGTGATCTAAAACGATTAAGTGGTTTAAGCCAAGCCGTGCGTTCCGTTTTATCAACATGTGGCATCATAAAAGAAAAAATTAATGCCATGGTGTTGCCTTTAGGGACTGAACAGACTGATATGATCGAATGGCACCAAACTGAAAGCACGTTATGGCCTAATAAAGCCAGCGAAGCGGAAATGACGGCAATGCAATTAGGCGAGGTTGATATGATAGATCCATTGCCGCCTCAAATACCAGAGAAACTGAATGTCAGCTTAAGCTTGGGTGACATCGGTATTGCTAGCTTACCAGTTGGTATTATATTAGCTGCAGCGAGGTTTGAATTTAATTACCCAATTTGCAAAAGAATTTTCATTTTAGAGTCGGGCGAAACACCCTTTCGTGGGGCGGCGTACGTTAAACACCCTACAAACGGAAAACAAATTAGTCGCTTAATGGAAGATGCAGCCTAGACTATAGACTCCTTCTCCCCTAGGGAGAGGATTGGGATGAGGGGATAATTTACCTCTACCGTTATACCCGTAGGGTAGATTTTCGCGGATGCGGGAATCTAAATATATAACTCCTTCTCCCTTAGGGAGACGACTACATGGATGTAGGAGGTAGGGCGACGCAGGAAGCTAAAGCCGAAGGCTGGGATGCACCCTCTAATTATTATTATGAGGGGTACGATGAGGGAATAAATACCACATCCAAAAAGTATTCCTTAAGAAGGCATTAAATTAAAGGAGCAACAAATGGGAAACGTCGTAATCAATGGAAGAACATCTGTCCATGCAGGCTCAGGCGGCGTGCTAATCACAACCGACGTCTGCAAAACCCCGAGGAAGTGTCGACCACGTGCCTATACCAACATCGCAAAATCAACTGACTCAGCAAAAACCGCCAGTACCGTTATCGTCAATGGTAACCCCGCTTGCAACCAACCCTCAATCTTTGCGGTCAGCACCGGCGATGAACCTGGTAGCTGCGGTGGCGTCAACTCCGGTACCATCAAACAAAAAGCCGAATTCATCACTTTCTCGGGTAATGTCTTTTTCGAAGGCAAACCCGCAGTACGACAAAACGACTTAATGGTATCGAATAACCGCAACACACCACCGGCACCCGTGCAACAACCGGGCGCAGCACAACCTCCGTCGCTGAGTCCGAAGGGGGCTGGTGCGTTGGAAGAAACAGATAACTATAAAGTAGCCTTTGAATGTTATGGAACAGAGCCAGACATGTTGAAGTCTTTAGTAATGATAGAAGAGTCTGAATCATGAATGAGCAATTAAAGCATTGGGATATGGCTGCAAATAATGCAGAAGACGATAATGGAAAATATCGTAACTTAGTTTTCAAGAATATTCCTGACGGTGAAAAATTTGCCTGGCTTTGTTTGCAAGATGAACAACACTCGCAATATAAAATCCCGCTGGGAAAAATTAAAACAATTCCCGAAGAATCTGAGCGGGCGAACTGGGATAATGTTTTAGTACCAGTGAGACCACAGCGCTATACATTGTATGACCAAGATCAGAAAAAAATGCTGGATGCAGCTAAAAGCCTGGAATCAGGCTGGCTATATGTTTATAAAAATGGATTTCTTTGGCGCGAACTTGAGGTCCTAGGTA
>CAMYMO010000378.1 GCA_947259425.1 uncultured Ectothiorhodospiraceae bacterium
TGTAATTTACTCCACCATTCCCTCTCCCTCAGGGAGAGGGTTAGGGTGAGGGGATAGAAAATTTAAACGTTGTCAGTCTTCAGTGCCCTAGCATCCAGGGTCGACGATTGACCTGTTGCTTTAATTCGGGTTTTGATGCTTCGTGTGTATGATGAGAGTGGTTACAGTGTGAACCACATTGATGTTTATGCCGTACTTTCGGTGAGTCTGCACTTCGTTCATTTGTTTCATGTGCTCGCCGTATTTCACTGCGCATCGTATTAAGACGAGGTGCAGATATAATCTTTTGACCCGCTTGTTGGCATATAGGACAAATGCCGGGCTGATCGTACTCAGAGAATTTTTTTAGTTCAGTAAAATAGTGATCACAGTCGTTACAGATATATTCATAAACAGGCATAGTTTTGTCTCTTTAATGTTGCTGGTGTGTAAGCCCAGTCGCTGACCAGGTCATCACATGGATGACCCGGTCAGGTTGGCCAGGTATTATTTGTCCTTCCATTCCGAGATTGGGATGTCATCACCATTAATGTAAGGTGTTGGGCCTTCGGCTGTTGGATTAATATCAAATTCAAATATTTCCGTAGGCAGGAATACGGTCGCACAAACATTTGGAATATCCACAATTCCACTAATATGACCTTGTATTGGAGCGGTACCCAGGATTGCATAGGCTTGAGCCCCTGAATATCCAAACTTCTTAAGATATTCGATAGCATTCAAACAGGCCTGTCGGTAGGAAATGTGGGCATCGAGATAATGTTGTTCACCGGATTCATCAACCGAGATGCCTTCAAAGATTAGGTGCTGTTTATAATCAGGCTGAATTGGACTGGGCTTGAAGATAGGATTCTTGACCGCATATTTACGAATGCCATCTTTGATTAGACTCACCTTGATATGGATCCAGCCAGCCATTTCAATCGCGCCACAAAAGGTAATTTCACCATCACCCTGTGAGAAGTGTAGGTCGCCCATGGAGAGGCCACCGCCTTTGACATAAACTGGGAAATAAACTTTCGAACCTCTGGTAAGGTCTTTAATATCACAATTGCCGCCGTGTTCACGTGGGGGAACAGTACGCGCTGCTTCTGCAGCAGCTTTGTCTTTCGCCTCACCGCTAAGTTGACCCAGGTGTGCAGTACTGGCGTCCGGTGGACAAGCCAGTGGCGGGACACGATCAGGATCCGTCGCAATTAATTTTCCTTCACGTGTATTCCATTCGTCCAATAATTCCTGTGAAGGTAAGCAGCCAATAAGCCCTGGATGCATAATACCGGCAAAGTTTACACCAGGGACGTGTCTTGATTTGGTATAAACTCCATAGAAGTCCCAGATTGATTTGCGTGCTTCAGGAAAGTGTTCGGTAAGGAATCCGCCACCATTTTCTTTAGCGAACATTCCATTGAAACCCCATTGGTAATCGTCCATCGTACCAACATCAAGAATATCGACAACTAATAAATCACCCGGCTCTGCACCTTCCACCCCAATTGGGCCGCTGAGATAGTGAACCTTGGTAAGATCAACGTCACGCACATCATCCGCGGAATCATTGTTGTCAATCTGTCCACCTGTCCAGTCCATACACTCAACGACAAAATCATCACCAGGTTTAACCCAGGCGATCATGGGAATATCTGGATGCCAGCGGTTATGAACGCACTCCTGTTCTTCGGGTGTTTTTGAAAAATCTATTTTAATCAAAGTATCGGCCATGATCGTCTCCGTCTACTGTCATCATTTTGAATATGCGGTAATAAATTAATCCGCCCCAAACATAAATATAAAATTCGATAAAAATATGTTTATTAACTCTAGAGCAGGAAGCGTGCCAAAAAGAAAATCGGACTGTTCTGCATAAAAACACTAATAGATTGAACAAATCAACCAACAGGAAAGTGAGTTAACGTTTTATCCGGATGACAATGTCAACAATGTCAGAATTGTCATATGACAATGTCACATTCTTTTGAATGAAAAAGTAAGTTTTTTGATTTTTGTTTTGAGAAATATCGCAGTTAACGCATTTATTTATGAAAATAATGAGATCTCACGATTTAATTTTATCGGTATATATAGAGTAATAGCCGTTAAGTTAGTTTGGCATGCCTGTTGCAGAATGGGTATTAGCAAAATAAAAAACTTTACATTTTGCCCATTCTAAACGATATCGATCGGGAGGTCTCAACATGACGATCAAGAAGACATTATTTAACAGGAAAGCAAAGTATGGCCTGTTACCAAAAAGTTTAAGTTTATTATTAGGTTTGACATTATCGAGTTCGTTAATGGCGGCAAACCCATCTACCAGTGAAGTGAATAAGACCGGTCTGGCTGTTACAGATAAAACTGTCAAGGTTGGAATTATGCACTCTCTGACAGGCACCATGGCAATTAGTGAAACGGGTGCACAACAAGCGGAAAAGCTGGCAATTGAACAAATCAATGCCATGGGTGGTGTTCTGGGTCGCAAGATTGAATACATCCAGGAAGATGGTGCCAGTGACTGGCCAACGTTTGCTGAAAAGTCACGTAAGCTACTGGTTAAAGACAAGGTGGCTGCCGTTTTTGGTTGCTGGACATCTGCTTCACGTAAAGCGGCATTACCCGTATTTGAGAAAGAAAACGGTTTGCTGTACTACCCGACATTCTATGAGGGCCTTGAGCAGTCAAAAAATGTTGTCTACACAGGTCAGGAAGCAACTCAGCAGATCATCGCCGGTCTTGACTGGGTAGCCAAAGAGAAAGGTGCCAAGACTTTTTACCTGATTGGTTCAGATTACATCTGGCCACGTACTTCGATGAAAATTGCCCGCAAGCATATTGAAAAGGTACTCAAAGGTAAGGTTGTTGGTGAAGAATACAAGCCGCTGGGTAACACCAGCTTTGGTTCTGTTATCAACAAGATTCGTCTGAAAAAGCCTGATGTTATCTATGCGGCTGTTGTAGGTGGTTCTAACGTTGCCTGGTTCAAACAGCTTAAAGCAGCCGGTATCACTGGTAAGAAACAGACCCTGCTGACTATCTCGGTTACTGAAGATGAAGTGCTAGGTATTGGGGGTGAGAACCTCGTAGGTTTCTACTCTGCAATGAAGTACTTCCAGTCTATGGAAACACCGAAAAACAAAGAATTTGTTGCGGCATTCAAGAAAAAGTTCGGTAAAGACTCAGTTATCGGAGACGTAACCCAGGCAGCGTATTTAGGTCCATGGCTGTGGAAAGCTTCAGTGGAAATGGCCGGCAGCTTTGATACTGACAAAGTGGTTGCGGCACAGGAAACTGGCAAGATCAGCTTTGATGGACCGGAAGGTATGGTTTACCTGATGCCTAACCATCACTTGAAGACCAAGTTGGTGATAGGTAAATGGCGTAAAGACGGCCAGGCCGATGTTCTGTATCAGTCTGACTACATTGATCCGGATCCATTCCCGAAAGGTTATCAATAAACAATTGTATGTTGTTACTGTGCAGGCTGGTTTTCTTCAGCCAGCCTGCCAACAATCAGAGATCGTTTTATATAGCGTTTAATAAAACAGGTTCTTTAATAAAGTTTGTTTCTGCGGAGTGTTTGACATGGGTGAATATACGTCACAAGAGTTAGTCTCGATTTTTGCAATGCAAGGCTTCGCTGGCATCAGTCTATTTAGTGTGCTTCTACTTATGGCGCTGGGCCTGGCGATTATTTTTGGGCAAATGGGCGTCATCAACATGGCCCACGGTGAATTTATGGCGGTAGGGGCCTATACCACTTACTTTATATCGTATTTGAGTGAGACATATTTACCAGGTTTTATTCCGTATTACTTTGTATTTGCGATACTAATATCGTTCTTGATTGCAGGCGCACTTGGCTACCTTGCGGAATTTGCTTTAATAAGACACTTATACAAGAGGCCTCTGGATACACTGCTGGCGACCTGGGGTCTGAGCCTGGTTATGCAGCAGCTTTTTCGTTCCACTTTTGGTGCGCGCGAAGTGAGCCCTAGCCTTCCTGACTGGTTACTCGGTTCGGTACAGCCAACCGAAACCATCGATATACCTATAAATGGTTTGTTCGTGCTTGGTTTGACCGCAGTTGTGACACTGGGTGTCTATCTGCTGATGTACAAATCAAGCTGGGGCCTGCGTGTGCGGGCGACAACACAGATTCGCCTAATGAGTGGTGCCGTTGGTATCAATACCAAAATGGTCGACCGTCTCACGTTTGCGCTTGGCTGTGGCATAGCCGGAATTGCCGGCGCAGCCTTTACCACGATCGCATCAACCGGGCCAACAACGGGTTCACTGTATATCGTCGATACCTTTATGGTCGTGGTGTTCGGTGGTGCAGCCAGCCTGTTCGGTACCATTGCTTCGGCATTCTCCATCGCACAGGCGCAATCGATCATGGAATTCTTCCTGAGCGGCTCAATGGCCAAGGTGTTTACCCTGTTGACCATTGTCATCATTCTGATGCTGCGCCCAGAAGGTCTGTTCTCAATCAAAGTACGTAAATAACAGGGTCCAGGAGAGAAAGATGAATTTTGTTTACGAAAGACTTTTGGGTGGTAAAAATGGTGCGATTGGTATCGCAATACTGGCCGCGTTGATATTCATTATATTACCCGTCGGACTCGACCTGTTTAGACTTAATCTGGTCGGCAAATACTTAACCTATGCCTTTGCAGCAGTAAGTCTTGTCCTACTATGGGGCTATGGTGGCATTCTTAGTCTGGGCCAGGGCGTTTTCTTTGGATTGGGCGGCTACTGTATGGCGATGTTTCTGAAACTCGAGGCATCGGATCCAATCACCACCAAGATCCAGTCAACACCGGGTATTCCTGACTTTATGGACTGGAACCAGTTAACGGCATTGCCATTTTTCTGGGAACCGTTCAACAGCTTCACCTTCACCGTGATAGCGGTACTGGTAGTGCCAACTATTTTTGCTTTTATTATTGGGTACTCGATGTTTAAACGTCGTGTGGGTGGCGTGTATTTTGCCATTATCACCCAGGCAATCGCACTCATTCTGACGGTACTGATTGTTGGTCAGCAGGGCTATACCGGTGGTATCAACGGTATTACCGACCTGAGAACCCTGAATGGTTGGGATATTCGCACTGACTCTGCCAAATACATTCTGTATTTTATCAACGCGTTTCTTTTGATTGGTGTGATCTTCCTGGGTCGCTTTATCCTGACTAGCAAGTTTGGTCGGTTATTGCTGGCCATGCGTGATAAGGAAGACCGGGTACGATTTTCAGGATATGACGTATCAAACTTTAAGGTCTTCATCTTCTGTATCTCGGCGCTGATTTCCGCGATAGGTGGTGCCATGTTTACCCTGCAGGTGGGATTCATGTCGCCTTCGTTTGTCGGAATCGTTCCTTCAATTGAAATGGTCATCTTTGCCGCGGTCGGTGGTCGTATGTCACTGATTGGTGTTGTATACGGAACACTTCTCGTTAACGCAGGTAAGACCGCGTTTTCAGAGAACTTCCCTGAAATCTGGCTGTTCCTGATGGGTGGCCTTTTCATCGCTGTGGTGATGTACTTCCCGAATGGTATCGCAGGTCTTTGGGACAAACATGGTAAGAAACTGATCGGTTGCATCATGCGTATGCAATGTGTAACGGCAGTTAAGGGGATGATAGAAAACAAGCGTGCCACCAAGGTTGGTACGGTTAGTGATAATGGCTGAGGATTAAGACAATGAGTAGCAATAGTGACTATACATTAGCAATCGAGGACCTGACGGTCTCGTTTGATGGCTTCAAGGCAGTCGACAATCTTAACCTGTATGTCGATAAGGATGAACTTCGAGTGGTTATCGGGCCAAATGGCGCTGGCAAAACCACAGTACTGGATCTGATCTGTGGCAAGACAAAAGCCACAGAGGGCAGTATCAAGTTCAAGAACAAAGAACTGACGAATCTCTCAGAACATCAAATCGTTCACGCAGGTGTGGGTCGAAAGTTTCAGACCCCATCAATATACGAAAACCTGTCTGTCTATGAAAACCTCGAAGTTTCGTATCCAAAAGGCCACAGCGTATTTGGTTCGCTGGTATTTAAACGTACCGTCGAGGTGGATAGACGGGTCAGGGAGATTGCTGAAGAAATATTCCTGGGCGAGTTTCTTGATATGGAAGCCGCACTGCTGAGTCACGGTCAAAAACAATGGCTGGAAATTGGTATGTTACTAATCCAGGAGCCAGAACTTCTTATGCTGGATGAGCCGGTTGCGGGTATGAGCGTCAAGGAACGTGAACAGACAGCTGAACTGCTTAAAAAAATCTGTAAGGGTCGTTCGGTTCTGGTCATCGAGCATGATATGGAGTTTGTGGCCAGGATTGCCCACAAGGTAACGGTACTTCACCAGGGCAAGATCCTTGCCGAGGGTGATATGCAAACCGTACAGAATAATCCGAAAGTGATTGAAGTCTATCTCGGACACTAAGTGAAGAAATAAGCGAAGAGGAACCGGGTATGTTAGAAGTCGAAAACCTCCATGTGAGTTATGGCCAGAGTGAAGTCATTCATGGCGTGAATTTCGAAGCCAGGAAAAATGAAACCCTGGCGATCATGGGTCGTAATGGCATGGGCAAGACGACACTGTTCAAGTCGCTGATTGGTCTCCTGGGGTCAGGCGAAGGCAATATCAGGGTTGACGGTACAGACGTAACCAATAAAGAAAGTTATCAACGCGTTGAAAACGGGATTGCCTATGTGCCACAGGGGCGTATGATTTTTCCAACCCTGACGGTTCAGGAGAATATCGAAACCGGAATGGGCGTCTCGGGGCTCAAGGAAGTACCGGATGATATCTATGCTTTGTTCCCTGTACTTCTGGAAATGCGTCACCGCAAGGGCGGCAACCTCTCGGGGGGGCAACAGCAACAGCTGGCTATCGCCAGAGCTCTGGTAACGAATCCGAAGGTGTTATTACTTGATGAACCTACAGAGGGGATCCAGCCTTCGATCATCAAAGATATTGCCAATATCCTTAATGAAATTAAAAAACTACGTGATATCACGATCATCGTGTCGGAACAGGTATTAAGTTTCACCATGGCGATAGCTGATCGACTTATTGTGATCGATAAAGGTAATTTTATTCACGAAGACTTGCGTGAAAATGTGGATACGCAGCAAATTAGTAAGTACCTGTCGGTATAAGGTAATCAAAAACAAATTATAAAACCGGAGTAAAGAAATGAGACACGGTGATATTTCCTCCAGTAATGATACAGTCGGTGTTGCAGTCGTTAACTACAAGATGCCGCGTTTACATACCAAGGCCGAAGTTCTGGACAATGCAAGAAACATTGCTGACATGATTGTCGGTATGAAAAAGGGTCTGCCAGGTATGGATCTGGTTATTTTCCCGGAATACAGTACACACGGCATCATGTATGACGAGAAAGAAATGTATGAAACGGCAGCGACCATACCTGGTGAAGAAACCACTATTTTTGCTGAAGCTTGTCGCAAGGCAAAAACCTGGGGTGTGTTTTCCCTGACGGGCGAGTGTCACGAAGATCATCCCAACAAGGCACCTTACAATACACTCATTCTCATGAATGACCAGGGTGAGATCGTACAGAAATACCGTAAAATTATGCCCTGGTGTCCCGTTGAAGGCTGGTACCCAGGTGAGTGCACCTATGTTTCAGAAGGTCCCAAGGGCATGAAAGTCAGCCTGATTATCTGTGACGATGGTAACTATCCAGAAATATGGCGTGATTGTGCCATGCGTGGTGCAGAGCTCATCGTTCGCTGTCAGGGTTATATGTACCCTTCGAAAGAACAGCAGGTGATCGTTTCGAAAGCAATGGCATGGATGAACAACTCGTATGTTGCCGTGGCAAATGCTGCGGGCTTTGATGGTGTCTACTCCTATTTCGGTCACTCTGCCATTATTGGTTTCGATGGACGCACGCTTGGGGAGTGTGGTGAAGAAGACTATGGGATTCAGTACGCCGAGCTCTCCAAATCGCAGATACGTGATGCTCGCAAGACCTGGCAGTCTCAGAATCATTTATTCAAACTCCTGCACCGTGGCTATACTGGAAAAATCAATTCCGGTGATGGAAACGAGGGGGTGGCCGAATGTCCTTACGAGTTTTATCGAACCTGGGTAACTGACCCAGTACAGGCCAGGAAAAATGCGGAAAGTATTACTCGCGAGGAAGTCGGTACGGCTGAATGCCCAATTGATGGTATTCCCAACAAGACCTAAACAGTTTAATGGACAGGCGTCTGGTTTGAACGCAGTACCTGTGTTGACATGATCAACGTATAATTAAGCCGGCAAAAAGGAACTCTAATTAAATAACCGAATAATTGATTCAACATCTATTGTGTGTTTGCTTTGGTTTAGTTCTAGTGTTGCCTGGGCAGCGGCTTGAGGTCGTTTGCAGACACAACAGCCTTATATCATCAAGGGTATTGCTAAGGTTCTCTAAGAAATTCAGAATTTACGCGATATCACCATTGTGGTTTCAGAGCAGGTGCTGAGCTTTACACTAGAGATAGCGGATAGACTGTTGGTGATTGAAAAAGGTAAGTTTGTCCATGAAGACCTGCGAGAAAACGTTGATGCCGATAAGATTAGTGGATATCTATCCGTTTAAACAA
>CAMYMO010000379.1 GCA_947259425.1 uncultured Ectothiorhodospiraceae bacterium
CCGCAGTCAGCAATGACTTCAATAACTCTCATCATATATGTTATTTAGTTTCTAATTTATGAAGTAAATAATTTTTATTGTGTAGGTCGCATCAAGGGTTGCTCAACCTGATTACGTTTTTCAGGTCCGGCAATAATCTCAATAAGATCTAATGCAAAATCCATCGCCGTTCCCGGTCCTCTAGAGGTAATCACGTTTCCATCAATCACCACCGGTGACTCAGATAGCTGCATACCAGTAATGCTAAGCTTATCTAATACTCCCGGATAACCTGTTGCCGTTTTATTATCAAGCAAACCTGCACTTGCTAACGCCTGCGGCGCCGCGCATATTGCGCCTATGTATTTCTCTTGGGCGGCCAATGCTTTTATTTTTTCTTGAACTAACGAATTATCACGTAAATGATCGGCGCCAGGCAAACCACCGGGTAAAACCATCATATCAAAATCATCCGACATGATTGCTTGCATCGTCGTACTGGGAACTAATACCATCCCACGACTCGCAGTAACCGGTTGATCATCTAATCCAGCGGTGACGACTTCAAATCCTGCCCGAGTTAATAGGTCGGTGATGGTTACCGCTTCGAGTTCTTCACAACCCTGGGCTAGCGGGACGAGGATGCGGGGCGTCGCCATGCAAGTTTACTCCTGTTGTGCCGCCAACGAATCAGCTCTGAGACACTGATTAATTCATAGTTAGCCGAAAGCTCGGCTAAATGTTGTTTTAAAAAGGCTATGGTCTCCGGGTATGGGTGCCCAATCATCACCGCACTCCCCTCTTTGTTTGCATACGTTAAGAAGTAGCGCCACTGCTTTGCCATCGCATTATAATCTTTATCGTGATCTAAAAATACATCCCGGGTCGCATGATCAATCCCCACTTGTTTGGCAATGGATAACGCCTGGCTGGTATCAATCGTACGACTATCAACAAAATAGAAATTGCCACGCGACTGTAAACTCTTCATTAACCAACGCATCATCTTGGTATTCTGGGTTAGCCGACTACCCATGTGGTTATTGATACCACGAATATTTTCAAGCGAAGCCAGACTATCAGTTAAACTCGCATTCAGTTCAGCTTCGCTCATATTTGAATGTAAGCCTGCTTTACCCAGGTAGCGATGATCAATCGATTCCATCGGCAGATGCAGCATGATCTCTTTGCTTTGTTCAGTGGCGAATTGCGCAAGTTTACGCGCATAGGGCGTATAAGGAATGATGCCAACCGTAATGTTGCCCGGCAACGCGATGACCTGACGACCGTCTCTTAAGCGGTCGCCAAGGTCATCAATAATAATGGCAAGGCGTGGTTTTTCATAGAGATAGGTTTTATCAGCAGCAACTGCGCTACCACTAAGTATCGTTAGAACAAACAGGCTGATGCATATTCGCATAGCAATCCTCAACAGTTTACTCCAACAGCTAAAACCTATCGCTGGCTTATCAAATACAAACCTTTTAATAAGTTTAACGCTTCGTATAGAGCGTAATCTTCATTTAAAAGATTTTTACCGTTCTCTTCATCCTTGGACTTTCCATCTTTCTTGGCACCTTTTTTGTCATTTTCCAGATGGCCCTGAAGGTCGGCTTCTTTAATTTGTGACACATTCTTCTTGGTATTCTCGGTCAGTTTTAGATCTTTGATTTCAATATCAGGATCGATACCTTTAGCCTGGATTGAACGACCGGAGGGCGTATAGTAACGCGCAGTGGTTAATTTGATTGCGGTATTATTACCAAGCGGTACGACTGTTTGTACGGAACCCTTACCAAAGGTTTTACTGCCCATGATGATCGCTCGTTTATGATCCTGAAGCGCACCGGATACAATCTCTGAGGCAGACGCCGAACCACCATTCACTAACACGACGATGGGGGCACCATCTAACATGTCTTTCGGTGTTGCACTATGTACGATCCTCGAACCTTCATCTCTACCTTTAACGCTGACGATTCCACCTTTGGTAATAAAGATATCCGATATCTCAACCGCAGAATCGAGTAAGCCGCCCGGGTTGTTACGTAAATCCAGGACGATGCCATTTAATTTGCCATCATTTTCTTTCTTTAGTTTGGAAATGGCTTTCTTTAGATCACTACTACTGCGTTCCTGGAATTGTGTGACGCGAACATAACCAAAGCCTTTATCAAGCGTTTTCGCTTTGACGCTTTTAACTCTGATTTTATCGCGGGTAACGCTATAGGTAAGTGGTTTATCTGCACCCTCACGCACAATCAATAACTCAATCGAGGTACCTGGCCGACCACGCATGATCTTGACGGCATCGTCCAGACTCATACCCTTAACCGGTTTTTGGTCCAGGCGGATAATCAGATCGCCGGCCTTAATTCCCGCTCGTTGTGCCGGGGTATCATCAATCGGTGAAATAACTTTAACAAAACCGTCTTCCATGCCAACGACAATACCCAGCCCGCCAAATTCACCGGTCGTACCCACGCGCAGCTCTTTGAAGGCTTCTCTGTCTAAATAGGTCGAGTGTGGATCCAGCCCGGTCATCATGCCGCGAATCGCATTTTCTAATAATTCTTTATCCGTTACTTCTTCTACATAATTGTCTTTAACCTTGCCGAACACCTCGCTTAACGAGCGGATATCTTCAATCGGTATGGTCTTCACACCGTTGCCACGCTCGGCATGCACGCCGATGCCAATTGCCAGGGTAATACCTGCAATCAAGCCGGTGGTTAGAATCAGTGTGTTCCGTGTAAAGTTCTTCATGTATTTCCTTCCTCTACCTCGTATTATCGGGCCGGTTGCAAGTCAGATTAAAGTAAAACAATAGATTACCGCATTCTGCTCGAGTTCACATTATATAGTTGGCCAGATGGCTAGCCAGAACGACACCAGCGAACTGGATTACTGGGTTTACCGTTGTAACGAATCTCAAAATACAAACCTGAGTGTTTTTGGCCGCCGCTGGTGCCAATACTGGCGATTGTTTCACCAGTTTCGACCCATTCACCAATTTCCTTATATATAGTTTGGTTGTGGCCATATAGGCTCATATAACCATCACCATGGTCAAGGATTAACAATAACCCATAACCGCGTAGAAATTCAGCAAAAGCCACCCGCCCATGTGAGACCGCCTTCACATCCTGGCCAGCCTGGGCCATGATCATGACCCCATTCCACTTCACACGTCCGGCTTTGCGTTTTTTGCCATAAATATTCTTTAGCTTTCCTTTAGTCGGCCAACTCAGCTTTCCTTTGAGTTTTGCAAACGGTGTACGATTTCCCGGGTCCGTTAATATCGCCGGAATCACTTCATCCAGGTCACTGATCAGCTTCTGCAAACGACGCTCGTCTTCGAGCAGGATGGATAGATCCTGTTCCTGATTGCGCAGCTGTTTATGCAGCTCCGCGACAACGATGGCACGTGACTGTGTGACTTTTTTCAAGTCTTTTCGTTTTGTCGTTTGCTGTTGTCGGGTCTTTTTCAGCAGTGCGGTTTGGGTATTAATTTTTTGCTCAACCGCCTCTAATGTCGCCAGGGTCTTACGGGTTTTCTCAATACGATTTAAACGGGCCTGATTAAAATAATTGTAATATGTCATTGTCCGGCCAATCGAAGAAGTATCCTCCAGGTTTAATATAATCTTGAGATATTCCTGCTGCCCCATCATGTAGGCTGACTTAACCTGGCTTGCTAACAGCTTATGCTGCGTCTTCAGATCTTTTTTAAGTTTTTTGCGTTTTTGCTGGAGTTTATTGAGTTTGTATTTTTGGCGGGAAATTTTAGATCTAACACGTCTTAATTCTTTTTGCAGACCGGCAAGTTTAATCTCCAGTGTGAGCACTTCTTTTTGTACCGAGTCGTGTAATAACTGGGTCTCACGAATCTCTTTTTGCATCTTGCCGATATCACGGCGCACCTTGTTTAGCGTGGCTTCGTTATCATCTGCATTTATGACGATGGGAAAAATTAACAAGCAGCAAAACAGGCTGGTTAAGAATAATGTTCGCCATTGCTGGATGAGGGGGGTTGAGAAAACCATATACTCGAGTGTACCCGAGTAACTCGAGAAGCGCACCATGGCTAGTGAAATATCTAATTAAGGAAAAACCGCTTTATTTACCGATCAAAACTTACTCTGCTGGTATCTTATTCTTCTGGTACCTTATTCTTCTGGTGCTTGTTCTACAGGTTCGATAAGTGATCGACCCGTCATTTCGTTTGGCTGTTCCAGGCCCATTAAATCAAGCATAGTCGGGGCAATATCAGACAAGACGCCCTGACCCACGAATTCTCGTTGCTGTCCGACGTAGATCAACGGGACGAGATTTGTTGTATGTGCAGTGTGAACTTCACCGGTCTGCGGGTTAACCATCATTTCTGCGTTACCATGATCGGCGGTTAACAACATCTCGCCATCACATTTCTCGATGGTTGCAACCAGTTTACCCAAACACTCATCCAGTGCTTCGATTGCTTGTACCGTGGCTTTAAAATTACCCGTATGTCCAACCATATCCGGGTTAGCGTAGTTACAAATGATCGCATCGTATTTCCCGCTTTCAATAGCTGCCACTAACTTCTCAGTAAGTTCTGGCGCGCACATTTCCGGTTGCAAATCATAAGTCGGCACATCGGGTGAATTAATTAAAATACGATCCTCAAATTCAAACGGCTCCTCGCGGCCACCATTAAAAAAGAAGGTTACATGGGCATACTTTTCTGTTTCAGCAATCCGTAACTGATTCAATCCCAGGCTACTAATATATTCACCAAACACCAGTTTAAGTCGATCAGGTGGATAAGCGACGGGCACATCAAAATCGGATTTATACTCCGTCAACGACGCAAAGGTTGCTAATTTCGGCACAACCCCACGATCAAACTCGTCAAAGTCCGGCTCGATATACGGGCGGGTAATCTGGCGCGCCCGATCCGAACGATAATTCATAAAGATGACACTGTCGCCGTCCTCAATTTTGACGGGTTGTTCACCGGGCGGGACCACGGTTGTCGCCTGAACAAATTCATCGGTTTCGTCTCGATTATAGGCCAAACCCAGCGCCGCCAGCGCGGACTCAGCTTCAAAATCAGCTTTACCATGAGTCATCAAATCATAGGCCTTTTGCACCCGCGGCCAACGGTGATCCCGATCCATTGCAAAATATCGCCCAATCACGGAGGCTATTCGACCAACCCCTAATTCAGCAAATTTCGCGTCCATGTTTTTAATCGATTCACCCGCATTTTTGGGCGCGGTATCACGGCCATCCAGGAAGGCATGCACATAGATTTTCTTGGCACCTTGTTTTGCTGCCAATTCTGTCATCGCATGAATATGGTCTTCATGACTATGCACACCGCCAGGAGACAATAGACCAAGGATGTGCACGGCTTTGTCATTAGACGCCGCAGCTTCAACGGCATCAACAAGTGTTTGGTTTTTGAAAAACGAGCCGGTTTTAATGGAACGACTTACCCGCGTAAATTCCTGATAGACCACGCGGCCTGCACCTAGATTCAGGTGGCCGACTTCTGAGTTTCCCATTTGATCGGCCGGCAAACCAACTGAAGCACCCGAGCCATTGATAAAGGTATGAGGATACTGCTGCCACAATCGATCCCAGTTCGGTTTTTTTGCCGCCGCAATCGCATTGTTTTCGGTTTCTTCTGAATAGCCCCAGCCATCAAAAATGACCAGTAGCATTGGTTTTGCGTAATTTGACATGTATTTCCAGGTTCTTTCTATAAATCTTCGGTAAATGTCGGCATATATCGCTAGTTTAGACTAAGTCTAAGTAAAATAATACTACCCCATTATGGGCGTAATTTTAAGTATTTCAATTAGTTAGCGATAATTTGTAAATACTCGTTAATTAAATAGGGTAATACCCTTCTCAAACGGTAGATTATTGTATAATGTTTTGTTAATAAAGGGCAGCTGTGTAAAACTCTACTAAATTAAATGACCCTGTAAAGATCCAGAAAATTTTAACGAGTCTAACCAAATGGTGTACCCAATGATGCAAGAAATCGAAGGCCTGATTACACGTGATGAAGATATCGACCGCGCCTCGCGCTCCTTGAAAGCAATGTCACACCCACTACGACTTAAGATCCTGTGTACTCTAGGTGGCAGTGAAATCAGCGTACAAGACATCGTCGAACATGTCGGAACTTCACAGAGCAATATTTCTCAACACCTCGCCATTTTACGTGACAAAGGCATTCTTTCTGCCCGCAAAGATGCAAACCGTGTGTATTACAAAGTGGGTGACCAGCGTACCCTACGATTAATAGGGATGATGCGAGAAGTATTTTGCGGCACCTCACTCGACGATTAGTTTACTTTTGATACAAACTCATTAGACTTGCTGCCCTCATTGGGTTGAATGTCATACTAACTGGCACTATAAAATCGATAGCAGCCGACTCGCTGTTCTTTGCAAAAAACTTAAACGGATTACTTCAATGGACCAATATTTTGAATTTATCTCCAATCATTACATTTTATCAGCTGGCTGGGCAGCCGTCTTTTTAATGCTTATTTACAGTTTTATTGGCGCGCGTCTGCGTGGCTATGCAAATGCGAACCCTGCCATTGCTACTCAATTAATTAATCGTGAAAATGCCGTTATGGTCGATGTGCGTGAGGACAATGAATATGTTAGCGGGCACATTATTAATTCACTACACATCCCATTAAGCTATTTTCGTGATCGGCTCAAAGAACTTGAGAAACACAAATCCGATCCAATCATTGTCGGTTGCAAAAGCGGTCAACGCTCTGGCCAGGCCTGCGCAATCTTGAAAAAAGCCGGCTTTGAAAAAGTTTATAATCTCAGCGGTGGTGTCTCTGCATGGCAGGCTGACAACCTCCCATTAACCAAAAAGTAAGAAACCTGATATGGCCAATGTTGTAATGTACTGCACACGCTTCTGTCCCTATTGTGTGCGCGCAAAAAGTTTACTTGAACATAAAGGTATTGAGTATCAAGAGATCAGTGTCGATTCAGATCACGATAAACGCCAGGAAATGATGCAACTATCCGGGCGAACCAGCGTACCGCAAATATTTATCGATGAAGATCACATTGGCGGCTGTGATGATCTCTATGCGCTGGATGCGGCAGGCGGACTGGATACAAAACTCGGCCTCGCCTAACCATGTCCGATTCAATACACATTGTTTGTCCGCATTGCAGCAGTACCAACCGAGTTCCAACGGCCAAACTCAATGCCGGCGGCAAATGTGGTAAATGCCATAACATTTTAGTAACAGGTGAACCGGTTGAACTGAATCAGGCAAATTTCAATAAACACATCACCGCCAATGATCTGCCAGTCATCATCGACTTTTGGGCGCCCTGGTGTGGTCCCTGTAAAATGATGGCACCTGTTTTTACCGAAGCCGCCCAACAATTAAAAGGCAAAGTCGTACTGGCCAAAGTAAACACCGAAGCGGAACAAAACCTGGCAAGCCAGTTTAATATTCGTAGTATCCCAACCATTGCGATGTTCAAAGCTGGACAGGAGATCAATCGCAGCGCTGGCGCGATGGACCTGAATAGCCTGACGCAGTGGGCGCAGTCACAAATTTAAAATTATTTAAAGAGTAACGACCATGACAGACGAAAATCAATCGGCCAAGACTGAAGAACCGCAAAATGTTTTTAATATCCAGAAAATTTATACGAAGGATATCTCTTTCGAGGCCCCCAATTCACCGAAAGTATTTACCGAAACCTGGGAACCGAATAACAATCTGGATATCAACACCAATGCCCATAAACTGGCTGATAATGTCTATGAAGTCATTCTCTCGGTTACGGTCACGGCTAAAGTAAAAGAAGATACCGCTTATTTAGTCGAAGTACATCAGGCCGGCATCTTCAGTCTGGAAGGTTTCTCTGATACCGATTTACATGGCATGCTAGGCAGCTTTTGTCCTAACATTTTATTTCCCTATGCACGCGAAACGATTTCTGACTTAGTCACCCGTGGCGGTTTTCCACAACTACTGTTAGCACCGATTAATTTTGACGCCCTATACGAACAACATATGCAACAACAGGCAGAAGCCGCTAAAGCCGAACCTGCTAACTAATCGCTAAGGCATGGACGCACAAGCTCCTACATTCACAGTACTTGGTGCCGGCTCATGGGGTACGGCATTGGCCATGCAGCTTGCTCGTGCCGGACATACAACTTCATTATGGTCACACAGCCCCGACCATATTAAACAAATGCGCAAGGCCAGAAGCAACGAACGATTTCTGCCGGGTATCCCCTTTCACGATAACCTAAATTGCAGCGACGACTTGGTTAACTGCATTCAAAATGCAGAGACCATTTTATTAGTCGTCCCCTCACATGCGTTTCGTGAAACCATTCGTAAAATAAAACCCCTATTAACCGAACAACATCGTCTTGCCTGGGGCACGAAAGGTTTAGAAAAAGGTTCGCGCAAATTGCTACACCAAATCGTACGCGAAGAACTCAATCTTGATATTCCCATTGCCGCCATTTCAGGCCCAACCTTTGCAGGTGAAGTGGCACGTGATTTACCTGGTGCAATCACGGTCGCCTCACAAAACCAAGACTTTGCCAAA
>CAMYMO010000380.1 GCA_947259425.1 uncultured Ectothiorhodospiraceae bacterium
AAACAGCGGATTATACCCTCATGTCGCGTCACTGTAAGCGTTTGTTGACGCACGTTTGGTTGTAAATCCGACTTCTCAAGCCATACTTTAAATGGACGACACTATATATAGGTATTCTGAGCAGGTGATGATTGAATGCTTCAAGCTGCCAGCATAGTAATAGGAGTAATGTATGTCGGATTTTCCAGCACAATCGACCGCGACTCAGCAATGGCGTGATTTAGTCAAAGAAGCAATTGACTACAATGGTGTCAGCCTCGATGAAGAACTCGAAAGTTATCTGGTTTTTTTGTTGATGCGTTACATGCAGGAAACCAGCTTGACCTCAAAGGTGATGGCCCTGGAGTATTTGCGCGGGTTGCAAGGCCCAGGTTCACAACGCAATGAATGCATGCGTGATGTCGGTGACCAGTGTTTATTATTTTCAGGCTTGTACCCGAAACTGGCCCAGCGTCGACAGGTCAAAATCAGTTATTACGTGAAACTGGGTCGCAGCGCCTATGCCAGTTTGTCGGATTTAACCCAGTCTGCTATCGCAAATATGTATTCTCATCTGGCTGATTCGTTCGTGTCTTTAATGGATACCTTGCAAGCGATGCGCTGTATGAATGATGCTTCGATGCAATTGGAGCCGATTTTAGCTTACGAATTGTGGCAAGATACGAACAGCCAACAGGCTAGACGGGTGTTGATGCCGCAGGAAAGAACCGGGGTGTCGGCGAGTATTTTGCCGCTTGCTGATGAAAAACCGATCAAACATTGACAGCCTAATAACCCTGAGATCATAGGTTAATATCATTAGTGACCGACACGATTCACAGACTCGTATGCCTGCTATGGTTTATACTGTAAAGAATTAAAACAATCGATTTGACCCGATCTTTCCATGCCAAAAATTTTTATTTACCTGTTACTGATATTCAGCCTCTTTTTGTGTCGCAATGCCTTGCTTGTGGCAGCGAGTAATGAGTCGAATTCATCGCAACTAATCGAAGAACTCCTTAGCATTGAAGACAAGCGGCTTAAGTATAAAGGCAAGTTTGTACCGGTACCGTATACACGCAAACGATTGATTCAGGTCTTCGGTAAACCCAGTCGAGAAATCTATAATACCGCAGGTACGGTCGTTATTTGGGATGAATTGGGACTGACCTGTTATGGATGTCATAAGCAAAAGGAGACACCGGAAGATTTTCAATACATGTCCGATGTTGAAATAAAACAGGCCTCTCGTCGAGATTATGTCGAGTCGATTACACTATTCGTACGCCGCTATAATCCCTATCCAGAACGTGAAAATAAATATTCACATGAACCACAATATCCCTTTCCAGGAAAGATTCTACTGGATGGGGTTGAGTTAGATGGCGTGCTTCGCTTTGATGAATTTCTTGAGCAACGCAAAGGCAAACAAACCATACTGTTGCCTGAAAACAGTTTCAGCTTTTTTATACGCTGCAAGCCACAGCCTCATGAAATAACGTTGCATACCATACGTGATAAATATGATGACGATTTTATGAGTATTTACAGTGTTAGTATTCGAAATATTGGACAGTACTATAAAAAGTTTAAATGTTATGAAGTATTTGAGGCTCCCCAGCCAAAACAACCCGAAGTAGAGAGTCAATTGATTGATGACGATGATCTGCCAGAATCGGTTGATGAGAATATTTAAGCTAACCCTTAACCGTTTTATTCCGCCCGGCTTCTTTTGCCCTATATAATGCGGCATCTACGCGTTCGATAAGGCCATCAACATCATCATCTTGCCGCACCTGAGAGAATCCCAGGCTAATCGTAAATCGAATAATCTCGCCGTTAATATCAAATTTTTGTTTTTCAATTAAAAGACGAATCCGTTCGACCAGGATCAACGCATTATGCGGATCGGTATCGTTCATTAATAATAAAAACTCTTCACCACCATAACGCCCAAAATAGTCCTGTTGACGAATAGCTGATTGAACGGTTTTACAAAATTGTTGTAACACTTGATCACCTGCCGGGTGCCCATATTGATCATTAATATTTTTGAAATGATCAATATCAAGCAAGGCCAGATTAAATATAAAACTGGAATCACGTTGTAATTTGCCAAGTTGTTTGTGTATTACATCAAGTATGTAGGCGCGACTTAATACACCGGTTAAACTGTCATGCATCAATTGATTCGTTAATGAATCTTTCTGGTGTTCAAGTTCTTCCACGGAGTCCGATAGATAATGCATTGTGCTATAGATATATGAGTCAAGCGCTAAAGAACTATCAAGCATAATAATTTTTGCGATTGAGCTATAACAATCGGCAATAAGTTCGGAGTTTTCACATAAGCTTGAATTTAATACCGCTTGTTGTATTAGAGTTTGAATTTGTGCATAGGCCGCCAGGTATAAATGCAGCGGTAGCTGAATCCGCGCATGCGCAATGCCGATGCGCAAACGATACTCAAAATATTCAGAAGTATTAAAGTTTGCGCCAAAACGAGACAGGTATTCTGCTTGAGTAGTTTTAAGCCGCTTAAGCTGTTTTGCATTGGTAATGAATTTTTTCATGTCCGGTTGGCGCATGAGAAAATCATAGAAATTATCGATTATTGTGTGACTCTGTGACTGGAACACCTCAACAGATAGTAACTTTATCCGGTGTTTGTCGTGAATGTCTAACCCCATCTGCATGACACGTTGATCGATCGCCTCCTGAGTAAAGCCACACTTTTGACATAGTTGGTATTCAGGGCAGGTAACGGGCTGATTACAATTAATACTCATTAATAGAGCTTAGTCAATGGCAGGGTAGTTTTTCAATGTCGTTGGCCTGCTATACAGAATTCTGTATACTTGCGGCCCGTTTTCAATACATTCTGGTCGCAGCTAAACGATGACCCCGGCAAACTTGAGAATCCGTGCGGATTTGATGCGGCAAATCCGTGACTACATTGGTCTGTCGGAACTCACGCAGCAACAAGCCGCACAACAATTTGGGGTACCTCAACCCCGAATCAGCGAAATTGTACAGGGTAAATGTGAGCTGTTTACCGTGGATAAACTGGTCAATCTGTTAGAACGAGTCGGCCAGCATGTCGAAATTAACTGTAAGCAAGTTGAGAATAAATCATGAGTAAGCAACGTAAAGCCGTATCCCTCATTTCCGGTGGGTTGGATTCAATGCTGGCCACCAAGGCCATTATGGAACAGGGCATTCATGTTGAGGGAATCAACTTTTTTACCGGATTTTGTGTCGAAGGCCATACCCATGCCATTCGTAAAAAAGACAAGGCAAAACCAAAACGCAATAATGCGTTATGGGTGGCTGAACAATTAGGAATAAAATTACACATTGTTGATGTAATCGAACCCTATAAAGACGTGTTGCTGAACCCAAAGCACGGTTATGGGGCCAATATGAACCCATGTCTCGACTGCAAATGTTTTATGGTGGGTAAAGCCTTGGAGTGGATCAAGGAAAACGATTTTGATTTTATCATAACTGGCGAAGTTGTAGGACAACGCCCTAAATCCCAACGTGCTGAGACCATGCCGATAATTCAGGAAGAGTCCGGTGCCGGTGATTTATTGGTTCGCCCATTATGTGCAAAAAAGTTACCCCCTACTTTGCCGGAGCGTGAAGGCTGGTTAGATCGAGAAAAACTTTTTGAGTTCAGCGGACGAACGCGCAAACCACAAATGGCCTTGGCAGAAGAATATGATTTTAAGGATTATGCAACTCCGGCGGGTGGCTGTTGTTTTCTGACCGACGAAGTTTATTCGCGCAAGCTGGTTGATATGTGGCAGGCACGTTCCGATCGTGACTATGAACTTGATGACATCATGTTGTTAAAAGTGGGTCGTCATATTCGCCCTCGTCCTCACTTTAAATTAATTGTCGGTCGAGAAGAAGGTGAAAATAAATTCCTTGAAGGCTATCGAAAAACATTTACCTATTTACGCAGTACAAGTCATACGGGTCCATTAGTTTTGATTGATGGCAAGTTAACGGATGATGATCTTGAGCTAGCGGCCCAGATCACGGCGCGATTTGGGGCCGGTAAAACGGCCGATCAAGTTGATATCGAGGCGACCTTTACGGATGGTACAACCAAGGCATTAAATGTTAGCCCAATCTCACCGGCGAAGATGGATCCCACATGGTATATATAACGGACTAATCGAATGAAGATCTTTTTAAGGCTAACGTTGACATTAGTAGGTTTGCTTGGCGTGTTAAGCAGTACGTCATTTGCCGCTGAGAAAACGATCACCATTAAGCATGATGGTTTACAACGATCCTTTATTTTATACATTCCTGACTCAGTGAATATAAACGTAAATTCACCGGTCGTGATTAACTTGCACGGAGGTGGCGGGCGAGCAGAAGGTCACCGAGTTTATTCGAAGATGGATGAGACCGCTGAGAAACATAAATTTATTGTTGTTTACCCAAATGGAACAGGGCGATTTAAAAATCGATTATTAACCTGGAACGCGGGTAGTTGCTGCGCCTATGCAAATAAAAACAAGATTGATGACGTTGGTTTTATTCGTAAGATAATTGATCATTTACCTAAATATGTAAAAGTAGACAAAAACCGAATTTATGCCGCAGGTTTATCGAATGGCGGTATGATGAGTTACCGTTTGGCCCTTGAATTATCGGATAAAATCGCTGCGATCGCATCGGTAGCTGGTAATATGCATGTTGAGGAATTTAATCCCAAGCGCCCGCTACCCATTATGCATATTCATAGCGTGGATGATCCTCGCGCACTTTATCGGGGCGGATTGGGTCCGGCGTTTCCACTGACTAACTTTCGAGTCGAACATCGTGATGTACAAGAGGTCATGGACTTGTGGTCGGAATATAATGGTTGTCAAAAAGGTCCGTTCAAATATAAAAATCTGGTGTTTGAGACAAAGACAGGTGTACAACGCGCTGAAAAGTGGGCGTATACTGCCTGCACGGCACGAGCCCGGATTGTGCATTGGAAGTTACATGAAGTTGGCCATGTCTGGCCTGGCGGGAAACAGGATTTTATGACCGATATATTAGGTCCAGGCACACAACTTATCAATGCGAGTGAAATAATCTGGACGTTTTTTTCACAATACACGCTACCAACAAAAGATATTCGCAAATGATGTTTACCCTTGATGCAAAACGATTATTGTGTCCGATGCCGGTTATTCGAACCCAGGATAAAATAAAAGAGTTAAGTAATGGTGATCAACTCACCGTGGTCTGCACCGATCCCGGTGCGTTAAATGATATACCCGCATGGTGTCGCATTAATGGACATAAAATAATTGATAGCCAACAAAAAGATGATGAGGTCATCATCGTGATTGAGGTCGGCAATGAGTCATAATCATTCACATGTCGGGCATAGCCGTGAGATGCGTTATAAAGAAGTTCAGCGTGTCACTTTAATTGGTTCGGCCGTCGATCTGTCGTTAGGTATTGCCAAGATTGTTGGCGGTTATGTTGCCAGTTCACAGGCATTGATTGCCGATGGGGTCCATTCGCTTTCTGATTTGGTGACCGACATTATCGTTTTATATGCGGCTAAACATTCTCATCGCGAAGCCGATGAAGAACATCCCTATGGTCATGGTCGCATCGAAACGGTGGCGACCGTTGCGCTAGGGGTTGCCTTGGTTGCGGTTGCGGTTGGCATCGGTGTTGATGCGATAGATCGCCTGTTTCATGTCGAACGTTTATTACAGCCGACCCTATTGGCTTTGTATATCGCGATGATCTCGGTTGTCTGCAAAGAATTTATTTATCACTATTCCATGCGCATTGCGCTTAAGTTTCGATCGGAGATGTTAAAGGCCAATGCCTGGCATTCAAGAACCGATGCAATCTCATCGGTAATTGTGGTGATTGGTGTGATCGGCAGCATGGCTGGCTTAGATTACCTGGACGCCATTGCCGCGGTCGGTGTGGCGGTGATGATTGCCAAGATCGGTTGGGATTTAACGTTTCAAAGTTTGCGTGAGTTGATCGATACCGGATTAGATCCGGAACGGGTTGAGCTCATTCGTAAAACCATTATGGATGTAAACGGAGTACAGGCACTGCATGTGTTGCGCACCCGCCGTATGGGGGGCGATGCATTAGTCGATGTGCATATTCAGGTGAATCCAAACTTAAGCGTATCCGAAGGCCACCACATCAGTGAGCAGGTTCGAGAGCAGGTTGTGCAGGGTATCGATGAAGTGGCCGACGTGATGGTGCATATTGATCCGGAAGATGACGAAACGGTTGCTCCAACGTTGGGCTTGCCATTGCGACGGGATGTACTCAAGCAACTTAAGGCTAACTGGTCGGCAATCGAAGGTGCCAGCCTGATTCGTGATGAAGATATTACCTTGCACTATCTCGCCGGAAAGATACGAATAGATCTGGTATTACCCCTCACCTTGTTAGAAAATGGGCCGATTGCGACCCGCGATAGGATTATGGGCCAGTTTAATCAGCTCGTAGCAGATTTGCCCGATGTTGATGAGATTGTTGTCTATTATAGGTAGTCACCAAATGACTGAATATTCGTTTAAAGCATACAATAATAGTGCGCCCGGGAAGCCAAAAATTTTATTTATTTAACTATTTCAAGTACTTAGCCTGTGGCTTGGTTCGTGCGCTTCAGTATCGCACTAAGCTTTCCGCAGCCTCGTGCTGAGGTACGTAATTAACCGTTAAAATTTGGAGGAGACCAAATGTCTAGCGACGTAATGAAAATGATGAAGGACAACAACACTAAGTTTGTTGACTTCCGGTTCACAGATACACGAGGAAAAGAACAACATGTAACGGTTCCATCCTCACAGGTTGATGAAGATATGTTCAAAGATGGTAAGCCGTTTGATGGCTCATCGATCTCGGGTTGGAAAGGCATCGAAGCTTCCGATATGTTGCTTATGCCCGATGCGGATACCGCTATTATGGATCCGTTTACCGATGAACCCACCTTGATCCTGACCTGTGATGTCATCGAGCCGAATACGATGGAAGGTTACGAGCGTGACCCACGTTCAATCGCAAAGCGTGCTGAAGCCTATTTACAATCAACCGGTATCGCAGACACCTGTTTCTTTGGTCCGGAACCGGAGTTCTTTATTCTTGATGACGTTCGTTGGGGTACCGACATGAGCGGTTCTTTTGTGAAAGTCGATTCAGAAGAAGCCGAATGGAACTCAGAAAAAGTATTTGAAGAAGGTAACATCGGTCACCGTCCTGGTGTTAAAGGTGGTTACTTCCCGGTACCGCCGGTTGATTCACTGCACGACATTCGTTCAGCCATGTGTCTGGCACTTGAAGAGATGGGTGTTGAAGTTGAAGTACACCACCACGAAGTGGCAACCGCCGGTCAATGTGAAATTGGTACCATGTTTAATACCCTGGTTAAACGTGCAGACTGGAACCAACGTTTAAAATACGTGGTACAAAATGTTGCGCATGCCTACGGTAAAACAGCCACCTTTATGCCTAAGCCGATCGTTGGTGATAACGGTTCAGGTATGCATTGTCACCAGTCTTTATCGAAAGATGGCAACAACATTT
Organism: uncultured Ectothiorhodospiraceae bacterium; assembly: GCA_947259425.1. Lineage (GTDB taxonomy): Bacteria > Pseudomonadota > Gammaproteobacteria > UBA6429 > Thiohalophilaceae > SZUA-24. The sequence goes on from CAMYMO010000380.1 coordinate 7,564, forward strand.
TTGCCGGTGACGGTTATGCTGGATTATCAGAAACCGCGTTGTTCTACATAGGTGGTATTATCAAACACGCCCAGGCCTTGAATGCGCTAACCAATGCATCGACTAACTCATACAAACGTTTGGTTCCAGGCTTTGAAGCACCCGTTTTATTAGCTTACTCGGCACGTAATCGTTCAGCGTCCATTCGAATTCCGTATGTTGCGAATCCTAAAGGGCGACGTATCGAAGTTCGTTTCCCGGATCCAACAGCGAACTCCTACCTTGCCTTTGCTGGCATGATGATGGCGGGTCTTGATGGAATCCAAAACAAGATTCACCCTGGTGATGCAATGGACAAGAACTTATACGACTTGCCAGCAGAAGAATTGGCAGACATTCCAACCGTATGTCATTCATTTGAGCAGGCACTCGATGCATTAAGTGCCGATCGTGCATTCTTGACCGCCGGTGGTGTATTTACCGATGACGTAATTGATGCCTATATTGAGCTTAAGATGGAAGAAGTCACTCGCATACGCATGACTACGCATCCGGTTGAGTTTGATATGTACTACAGTTTATAAAATTCTGATAGAAAACAACCAATTAACGCCCCTTTTTAGGGGCGTTTTTTATTATCGGGCAAAAATATCTGGATTATGTAGTGACGGTGAACTATTTGTTACACTAAGCCAATAACCATCGTTAAGGGGATTTTTGTGGCCAAACCTGGAGATTTTTACGTCAGTATTATCGATCTATTTGCCATTTTATTGCCGGGTGCAATAGCGACGGCCATGTTATTGGCCGCATTAAATAATAACATTCCCAAAGAAGTTATCAGCTTACCAGAAAACACCGTCGCTCAATGGGCCGCGTTTTTAGTAGCCGCCTATTTTATTGGCCAGGTGATATTTTTGATGGGTTCGTTTTTGGATGGGCGTTTTGAATTCATCCGAAAATGGCGACTTGAGCAAGGTGCAATATCCGCAATAGATAATGATCAACTTTATTTCGCGGTACAAATTTTAAAAAACCAAA